>CAZAIE010001270.1:0-2339 GCA_964485035.1 uncultured Myxococcaceae bacterium
GCGCTGGAGCACGCAGGCGTCGTTGAGGAGGTAGCGGGTCGGGAAGTTGTCCACCGCGGTGACCACCACGTCGTGGTCGCGGAGCAGCGCGGAGACATTGGAGGCGTCGAGCCGCGCCTGCACCGCGACGACCTTCACCGCGGGGTTGAGGGCCTGGAGCGCCACCCGGGCGCTCTCCACCTTCGGCATGCCGATGCGGTCGGTGGAGTGCAGCACCTGGCGCTGCAGGTTGGAGACGTCCACCACGTCGGCGTCGACGAGGCCGAGCGTGCCCACCCCTGCTGCGGCGAGGTACAGCGCCACGGGAGAGCCCAGCCCCCCGACCCCGACCACGAGCACCCGGGAGTCCAGCAGCCGCCGCTGGCCTGCCTCGCCAATCTCCGGGAGCACCAGGTGCCGGCGGTACCGCTCGCGCTCCTCGCGCGAGAGGGCCTGGCTGCTCTCGACGGGGAGCCCCTCGTCCACCCACCGCGTGAACCCTCCGGCGAGTGAAGACACCCGCCGATAGCCGCGCTCCCGCAGCGACTCCGCGGCGAGGACCGAGCGGGCCCCGACCTCGCAGAACAGGATCAGCTCTTCGTCGGCCGAGGCCTTCTCCGCGATCTCCGCGGCGAGGCGTCCCCGGGGCAGCCAGACCGCGCCAGGGATGCGCCCGCCAGCGCACTCGTGCGACTCGCGGACGTCGACGAGCCGGGCGGCGCCCGCCTGCTGCCGGCGGTGGGCCTCCTCCGGCGCGACCTCGGGGATGGGGGACGTGGGCATGGCTCTCTCTTAGCCGATCCCCGCGCGAGAGGGGTCGCCTTGGCGGCCGCGGCCGTGCGACCATGCGCCCGTCCTGGAGGGAACCGATGTCCGAGACCGCAGCACGGCCTGGCGCCCCCGCCCGTCGCCCCACGCTCTGGGAGCGCCGCCCCGACCGCGCCTCGCGCGTGGTGGCCATCGGCGTGCCCGTGGTGCTGGTGCTCAGCAGCTTCGGGGTCGGTCACACCGCCTGGCTGGGCTTCGCCGAGAACCCGATCACCGGGTTCTCGTACTCTCTTCTGGCCATGGCCGCGCTGGCGCTCATTATCTTCGGCAACCTCTACGGGTGCGGGGGTTGGTGGTTTGCAGCCTGTCCGCTCTGCGGCCACGAGGCCGCGCGGGACCACTTCGAGGGCCAGCCCGCGCCCTGCGGGCGGTGCATGGCCTACCTGCGCTACGAGGAGGGCAGGGTGGTCGAGGAGAGCGACGACGCGGTCGAGTTCCGCCCCACCTACGTAGTGCACCCGGCCGATCTGGGCCCGCGCGAGCTGCGCTTCCCCCCGCAGTGCGTGCTCTGTGGCCAGTCGGAGGAGCTGCGCCGGCCGATCCGCACTCTGCGCTTCGGCCCCCTGCCTGCGGGGCCACGGCGCAGCATCACCCGCGACGAACAGGGTTGGGGCCCCACCGCTCCGGTCTGTGCCCGCCACGTGGACGACCCGCGCGAGCCGCTGGAGGTGTTCCAGGGCGAGCTGACCTTCCGCAGCTACGCCCAGTACAAGGCGTTCTGCCGCCACAACGGCATCGAGCGGCGCCGGGAGTAGGCCGCCGCTCGGTTGCCCTGCCGCTCCGTTCAGAAGGTGCCGGCGACCCCGACCCCGCCCGGGCCGACCGAGACCGTGACTGGGTTCCAGTCGGTGAAGAAGGCCTCCACTGCGGCCACCACCGCGAGGCCGCCCGCGACCCCGAAGAAGATGTTGGCGAGGTCGGCGTTCTGCCTGGCGTCCTTCTCGAGCGTGTTGAGTTCCGACCCGGGGATGGCCGACCCGTTGACCGACTTGGAGACCTTGTCGTTCCACGCGTTCTCGGCTTGCTTCGACTCGTTTCCGAAGAAGGCGCCCGCGCCTGCGGCGACGACTCCGGCGCCCAGCGTCACGCCGAACACCCAGCGGGGCAGGGGCGGGGGGTTGAGCCTGCGGATGATCGCCTTGTCGACGCCGCGGGTCGCCGTCTCCTTCAGCGGGAACTCGGACTCCGGGTACAGCTCGGCGACCAGCGGCCCGACGATGGACATCAGCTCCTCGCCGTCGCGCTTGGGGAACGACTTGGTGAGGTTCTGCACCGCGCGGGACTTGCGCATGTCGAGGCGCTTGATGGTGAGCGAGTAGCTGCTGCCCACCAGCGTGAGCGTCGAGCTGACGATCTCGTCGACGCCGAGCGACCCGCCGATCTCCGCGAGGCAGTTGTCGTCGCCACAGCCCAGCAGCGAGCGCTGTTTCTCGAAAGCCAGCATGTCCCGCACGTCCGCCATGCCGATGACCGAGAGGCCGCGCAGCTTTCGCACCTCGGAAACCAGGGAGTTCGAGAAGGCCAGGTAGGGG
>CAZAIE010001271.1:0-2331 GCA_964485035.1 uncultured Myxococcaceae bacterium
CCTCGTCCCGCGGGACGAGGTCCCCGAAGTCGCGGGGGAGTACTGACATGGCGCGCATCAAGATCAGCATCGACTACGCCCTCTGCGGGGACGGGCACCGCGTCGACCCGCGAGCGTGCGCCCGCTGCCTCAGGGCGTGTGGGCCCGCGGTGTTCACCCTGCACCAGTCCTTCGGCATCCCCGAGAAGGACCCGTACGACCCGCAGTTCTGGCGCATCTCCGTGCTCTGGCCGACGCTCTGCACGCGGTGCATGAAGTGCGTCGAGGTCTGCCCGGAGCGGGCGATCCAGGTCGTCTGACAGGAGGCGTACGTGAAGGTCCTGCTCACCGGAGCGTTCGGCAACATCGGCTCGCACGCCATCTCCGAGCTTCTCCGGCGTGGGCACGAGGTGCGCTGCTTCGACCTCGACACGCCTGCCTCGAGACGGCTCGCCGCGGGCTCTGGAAGGGTGGAAGTGGTCTGGGGTGACATCCGCGATGCTGCCGCCGTGGCCAAGGCCGTGGCGGGCGTGGACGACGTCGTGCACCTCGCGGCGCTCATTCCCCCTGGGAGCGACGAGGACCCCGAGCGAGCGCGGCAGGTGAACGTCGAAGGAACCCGGCACGTGGTGGAGGCGGCGAAGGCCCAGGCAACAAGGCCGCGCCTGCTGTTCTCGTCCACCTTCGACGTCTATGGGCACACCCAGTCGCGGCCGCCGCCGCGGACCGTGGACGAGCCGATGGTGGGGACCGACCCGTACACCTGCCAGAAGATCGAGGCCGAGGGCGTGGTGCGAAGCTCGGGGCTCACCTGGTGCATCTTCCGGTTCTCCGACGTGCCGCTCATCGCGCTGCGCCCCGCGCACCCGATCATGTTCGAGATCGGGCTGCACAACCGCATCGAGGCCATGCACCCCGACGACGCCGCGTTCGCCATCGCCGGAGCGCTGGAGACCGAGGCGGCGTGGGGGAAGACGCTGCTGGTGGGAGGCGGGCCGAGCTGCCAGGTGACCTACCGCGACTACCTCACGAGGCTGCTCACGGCGATGGGCGTGGGGCCGCCGCCGGAGGAGGCCTTCAGCGCGCGGGAGTACGTCACCGACTGGATCGACTCGACGGAGGCGCAGCGGCTGTTCGGGCACCAGCGGCACACCTTCGACCAGATCGTCGCGGAGATCGCCGCGTGCCTGGGATGGCGGCGCTGGTTCGTCCCGCTGGCCCGGCCATTCGCGCGGCGGTGGATGCTGCGCATGTCGCCGTACTACCGGAAGAGAAGCGCTTCGGGAGAGCGGAGTTAGAACTGGCAGCTGCAGCCGAACAGCCCGGCTGGGAAGAACTGAAACGACTGGTAGCTGGATTGGCCATCAAGCAGCGTCCGAAAAGTGGCGCCGATTCCGAATTCGAGGGCGACATTTCGTGCAATGGGAACCAATAGCCCCGCTCTTCCTCCAAAGTCGAAGAAGGTGGCTGTGTACTGAGTGGTCTCATTGGTGAACGTGTTTGTTCGCTCTGTCATAAAGGCTGCTGGACCAACAAGAATGCCCACAAACGGATTCACGCGGGCTCCATGCCAGCCGAATACGTAGCGTGCGCCGATGTGTCCGCCAATAGATGATTCCGGTTGATAGAGTTGGCCGGCTGTCAATTGATACGAAAATGCCACCGTGAGTTCGAGGCCAGTGGCAACAAAGACGCCGAAGTTTGGCTCGATTGTGAGGACGTAGCCGGTCTTGCTCGAGCCGTTTGTGAGTTCGCCCCGATTGACCGACACGTAAATGGGGCCGCCAATGTGCATGGTCCCTGGAGTTCGCCTCAGTTCGAGGTCTGAAGTCTCGATCGTCTGCGCAGGACTTGGTGGCGCCGGCGCGTCGTTGGAGGGCCCTGACGCAACGGGGAGCGTCGGCGCCGTGGGGGCCTCCGGTGCCTTCAGAACAGGGGGCTCTGCATCCTTCTCCCAGCACAGGGCTGGCATCCGTTGACATGCACGTCCTCGGCATTCCTCTGCCAGTCCAGGTTGACCGAGGGCGCGGAAGAGTCGTGCGGCCTCCGTGCATGCCCAGACGACCTGCTCCCCGGTGCGGCCAGACGAGGCAAAGCAGTCTGCCTGCAAGTTGAGAACTCGTACTGACTGGGACGACTGGGACTCCTCAGGCGTCGCAGCGGGGGCAGCAGGGCTTGCGGAAGGCGAGGGTGTCGACGCGGGCGGGGCGGGCTGCGGAGCAACAGGAGCAACAGGTGAAGGGGAGGACGGAGCCTGCTGTCGCGAGTCTGGGGTGAACACGCACTCGCTGTTCACGCAGCCCGACTTTGACAGGTCGAGGCCTCGGTGAGGCACTCGTCCTCAGGGATTCC
>CAZAIE010001272.1:0-2328 GCA_964485035.1 uncultured Myxococcaceae bacterium
GACCACTCGGCGTGCGAGAGCAGCTCCCCGCCCAGCGGCAGCGCGTACGCCCAGAAGACCAGCGCCAGCCCCCGCCGCCGCGCCCGCGCCCGCCACCAGGTCCGCGCCAGCAGCACGAGGCTCGCGAGGCTCACCAGGTACGAGACGCTCACCGTCACCACCGACCAGAAGCCCCACCGACAGGCCAGCACCGAGAAGTGCTCGTTCGGCACCAGCCGGCAGTCGTAGCGGACCCACTGGTGCCAGGGCAGGGTGGCGGTGAGCGGGACGTTGAGGACGGGCACGATCATCGCGAGGGCCATCAGCCAGCGCCACCGCGGCTCCGCCCGCCCGTACACCAGCACGATGCCCAGCCAAACCGGGGGCACGAACGGGGTCGCGCACTGGCGCACCTGCAGCCACCGGGTCCGGGTGAGCACGTCCGGGGCGGTCAGCTCGTAGTGGTAGGCGAGCGTGACGATCGACAGGAGCACCATCGAGCTCGCGAAGAGCCGGGCGAGGGTGGACCGGCCGCGCAAGAGCGCCACCGGCGCGAGCGCCAGCACGAAGGCGGAGACGTAGAGCACCAGGTCGGGCAGGTCGTGCATCGTGGTTCGGGGGCGCCGGGCGCTCCGCTTGTGGGAGGGGAGACTCTAGCTGGGTGCATCTGCCCACGAGCCGGCTCCCCTGGGAATACCCCAGGGCGGTGAGGGTCGCAGCAGTACCCCGGAAATGCTCCCGGCGGGGTATGTCGACCCGAGCAGCCCCTCCCTAGAGTCCCGCCTGCTCCGCGACCCTGCCCTGCGGAGCCTGGAGCGACCCTTGCTGAGCTACCGCCTCTCGGCCCTCTTCGGCCAGGCCCAGGACCTGGGGCGGGAGCGGTTCCTGTCCGTCCACTCGCACGCCTGGCTGGTGCTGGAGGCGAGCCTCCAGGTGGAGCACCAGGGCCGCACGCCGCCCCGGCCGGTGGGCACGCTCGCCCTTCGAGACCCGCTCGCCGCGCCGCTCTCGGCGCCTCCTCTCTCGCCGCGGCCCGGCCAGCTCACCCTCGGGCGCGGCCCCGACTGCGACCTGGTGCTGGGCGAGCCCTCCGTCTCCACGCTGCACCTCTTGCTGATGCAGCTCGGCCCGGGCGCATGGACGGTCCGCGACGCGGCCAGCCGCAACGGGACGTGCCTCGACGGCGTCCGGCTCCTCGCCGGCAAGCCCGAGCTGTTGCGGGACGGGGCGCGGCTCTCGGTCGGGGCGGCGCTGCTCACCTTCCACGACCCGGGGGGACTCTGGGACCGGCTCGAGGCCGCGGCGGCGGCGGCGGCGTCGCCCAGCCTCGCACGGCGGCCCTGCGGAGGGCTCGGATGAGCCTCACCTCCAGCCTCCAGGACTGGTACCTGCGCCGGCGCCTCGCGATCCACCAGACGCCCCTGGACCGGTTCGTGGTCCGCGTCGCCCGCACCGCCCGGGACTACGAGCGGGCCTTCGGCCTCCTGCACGTGGCCTACGTCTTCCAGGGCTTCGAGGACGTGGCCAGCGACCGGCTGCGCATCACGCCCCAGCACGTGCTTCCTGAGTCGACGGTGTTCGTGGCGTATGCGGGCGAGGCGTTCGTGGGGACGATGACGGTGACCCTGGACTCGCCGGCGGGGCTGCCCAGCGACCAGGACTACCCGGCGCAGATGAAGGCGCTGCGCGACCAGGGGATGCGGCTGGTCGAGTTTGGCTCGCTGGCCATCGTGCGGCGCGCCTGGCACAGCGGGGTGGCGCGGCTCCTGGAGATGGCCGCGAGCCACTGGTCCATCCGCGTGCTGGGGGCCACGCACTGCGTCCTGGGCGCGAACCCCAAGGCGCTGCCGCTCTACCGCGCCATCTACGGGTTCGAGCCGTTCTCGCCGGTGCGCACCTACCACGACCTGGACGCGCCGGTGCAGGGCCTGCTGCTCGACTTCGCCCGCGCCCGGGTGCACCTGGAGCGGCACTACCCGAAGCCGCTCTCCAGCGGCCGCACCTTCGCCGAGCACGTGGTCGAGGGGCCGCTGCCGGACTGCGTGCAGGTCCCCGGCAGCGTGGCGCTGGAGGACCAGGTGCGCTGGAAGCTCTCTCGCGAGGTCTTCCAGGAGCTGTTCATCGCCAAGTCCGACCGCCTCTACTCCATCGACCCCAAGACGCTCGAGCAGCTCAAGCGCTGGCGCACCGACGCCACGCTGCGCCGCCCGGTCCGGGAGGCCCCATGAGCCCCGCAACGCAGAAGTGGCAGTACCCCGCAGCCTTCGCGCGCAACCGCGGGCTGGTCAGCGCCGAGGGGCAGGAGCGGCTGCGGCAGGCGACGGTGGCCATCGCCGGGTCGGGCGGGGT
>CAZAIE010001273.1:0-2325 GCA_964485035.1 uncultured Myxococcaceae bacterium
CCTTGGTGGTGAAGAAGGGGTCGAAGACCCGGTCGAGCTGGTCCGCGGGGATGTCCGCCCCGGTGTCCCGCACCTCCACCAGCACCCGGCGCCCTCCCTCGCGGCGACAGACGACGCTGATCTCGTTGTTCGGCCGCCCCGGCTGGATGGCCTGGGCCGCGTTCACCAACAGGTTCAGGAAGACCTGCTCGAGCCGGCCCTCGTTGCCGTAGACGCGAGGGACGTCCTGCAGCTCCTCCTTGAGGCGCGCCACCGGGGAGATCTGCTTGTTGGCCATGCGCAGCGCCAGCCGCAGCGCCCGCACCACGTCCACCGGGCCCATCGCCGTCCCGCTGTCGGGCTGCGACAGCCGCTTCAGGTCGCGCACGATGTTCGCGATGCGGTCGACGCCGTGGCGCGAGTCGGAGATCACCTGGGCCAGCTCGCGCCACTCGGCGCTGTCGGGGTGCGGCACGTCCGCCCCCAGCCGCTCCGCGAGGTACGCCAGGTTCGCGTGGATGAAGGACAGCGGGTTGTTGATCTCGTGGGCCACGCCCGCGGCCAGCGTCCCCACCGAGGAGAGCCGGTTGGCCAGCAGGAGCTGGGCCTGCGTCGCCCGCTGCTCGGTGAGGTCGCGGTGCACCGCGATGGAGGCGATGGGGTTCCCCTCCGAGTCGGTCACCGGCGCCAGCACCGCCTCCACCAGCCGCGCCGAGATGCGGATCTCCTGGCTCCAGCGCCCCTGGTGCATCAGCGCCGCGCCGATGCCGCGCGCCGCCGCCTGCCCTCCCTCCAGGCCCATCAGCTCCGGGTAGCTCTCGCCCACCGCGCGGGCCCGCGGGATCTTGAAGAGGCGCTCGGCGCTGCTCGACCAGTCCTGCACCTTGAGGTCCAGGTCGAGGATGGCCACGCCGTCGTAGAGAGCCGAGAAGGTGTGGGTCAGCCGGCGCAGCTCCTGCTCAGCCCGCTTGCGCGCGGTCACGTCCAGGACCGTCCCGGTTCGCGCGTTGCCCGCGGCCGGCTCCACCACCAGCGAGAGCCAGGTGCGCTTGGAGCCGCGCGGACGCACCCGCAGCTCCTGGACGAACCCCTCACTGCTGCTCGCCAGCCGGGTTCGCACCGACTCCGCATCCCCGGGCTCCACCAGGTCCGCGACCAGCGACCAGGAGTTGGGCTCAAGGCCCGGAGGGAAGTCCAGGACCGCCAGCAACTCCACCGTGGTCTGCAGCTCCAGCCACCCCTCGCGCAGCCGCAGGCGGACGGGGACCGTGGTCGCCACCGCCGGCTCGATGGGTGGCGGCTCGGCGCGCAAGAAGCGCAGCGTGGTCGCCCCGACCTGGACGTGGTCGCCCTCGCGCAGGGCGCAGGAGAGCACCGGGACCCCGTTGAGCAGCGTGCCGTTGCGCGACTGCGCGTCCTCCAAGTGCACGTGGCCGTGCTCGGAGATGGTGAGCTTCAGGTGGATGCGGGAGATGCCCGGGTCCCGGACCACCACCGCCGCCTCGCTGGACCGGCCGATGGTCGTCTCCCCGGGCGCGAGCGGCACGATGGTCCCCACCCGGTCGGCGTCGGGGCTCCGCACGATCTCCAGCGACGCCCCGGCGAGGACGCTGGAGATGCGGAGTGGTGCGACGACGGTCTGGTCGTGCTTCGTCTTCATGGGTGGGTACCTGTGGAGCTAACGCCGGGGAGGGGCTGCCGCAACGACGTGCGGCCAGACCCGCGCCGGCGGCCGATGCTCGCACCGATTGACTCCCAGGTGCCACATGTACCCGAGCGCCAGGCGGATTTCCCGCCCGGCGCCCGGAGTCCGACCGACAGGAAGCCTACGGCGCAGGGGACGGCGCGACCTCGACTGGCTCGGGCTCAGGGGTCGCATCCCCGGCAGGAGACACGAGCGATGCCGCCGGTGGCTCGCCCACCACGCCCGGGTCCTCGGCCAGCCCGGGCTGAGCCACGGCAGGTTCCGGCGCGAGCTGGAGTTGGGCCACGAGCCGCGCAGAGTTCACCCGGGCCTTCACGTACCGGGGCCGCAGCGCCACCGCGCGGTCGAACGCCGCCTGCGACTCCTCCTTCAGGCCGAGCTTCTCGTAGGCCAGCCCGAGGTTGTTGTAGACGAACGCGACCTGGGGCAGCAGCGCCGCGGCCCGCTCCAGGGGCTCGCGCGCCTCGTCGGGCTTGCCGGCGAGCAGGAGCGCGTACCCCAGGTTGTTCTGCGCCCAGCCGTGGTCGGGGGCCAGCGCGGTGGCCTTGCGGAAGTCGCGGACGGCGCGGACGAGCGCGGCGCGGCGCAGGTGGCCTAGCCCGCGCAGGTGGTGCGCCTCGGCGAGGGACGGGTCCAGGGCC
>CAZAIE010001274.1:0-2321 GCA_964485035.1 uncultured Myxococcaceae bacterium
GACTCCCGGCGCGGCGGCATCGACTCCCGGCGCAGCGGCATCGACTCCCGGCGCAGCGGCATCGACACCGGGCTCGGCCGCATCGGGAAGCATCCCAGAGTCGACTTCCCCCACGCCCACGTCGACCGGTTCGCTCCCCGAGTCGGGTGCGGTCGCTGCATCGCTCACAGGGGCCCCGGCGTCCTGGCCAGGCTGGCTCGCGGCATCGCGGCCGCCGGCGTCCGTCGACATCGTGCCCGCATCCTCGACCGGATCCGGATCGGTGCCAGGGCAGGCGTTGAGCGCCACGACCAGCGCGGCGAGGGACAGGAGTCGCAGGGTCTTCATGGAGCCTTCCTACTTCTTCAAGCCGCCGACCAGCTTCTCGACCATCTCGGGGAGGGCGTCGAAGAAGGCCTCGTTGCTGTTGCTCTTCAGCCGCTCGCCGATGGTCACCGGCCGCGCGGCCTTGGTATCCACCAACGTCAGGTTCACGAGCAAGGACTTCTCGATCCGCCCCACGGTTCCATGGACGATCCGCTCGACCCCCAGCGCGCCGCCCAGCTCGGCCATGCAGGAATCGCCCTCGCACCCCAGCAGCGACTTCTCCTTCTCCACGCCGATGACCGCGATGATGTCGTTGCGGTCGGTGACCGCGAGGTTCGGCCGCTTGCGCAGCTCGGCGACGAGCGCGTCCGCGAAGAGGTCGGCCGTCTGCTGGTCGATGCCCACCCTCGCCGTGAGCCGGGTGACGGCGATGCGCACCTGCTTGGGACGCTCCTTGGTGGCCGGCGCCTTGTCGCCCCCGGGCTCCTTGGTCTCGCCCTTCTCCTTCGCCGCGCGCTGCTCCTCCCGCTGTTTCTCGAGCTTGCGCTTGCCGCGGCGGTCCAGGGCGTCCTGGCCGTTCACCTTCAGGGTCTCCTTGGAGACGAGGATCTCCACCTCGCCCTCGGCGGGGATGTCGGCCCAGCCGCCCTCGAACCCTCGCGAGACCTCCACCTCCCAGATGCCCTCGGGAATCTCGCGGTAGACCCACTCCGCGTCGGAGACCTTCTCGCCCCGCTTCCCGTCGATCTTGATCTTGCAGGCCTCGGTGCACTTCACCTTGATCAGCGCGGCAGCGGTCGCCCCCGAGGGCGCAGCCAGCGCCACGAGCGCCAGCGTCGTCACGAGCGAATACCTCAAGGGTTCCTCCTGTCGGGCCCGGTCTGGCGGTCACTGTAGCACCCGGGCCCAGGTTGACCCCACGACCCGTCGCTCCCACACTCGTCCTGCGATGTCTGTCCCGTCCCGAGCCTTCTCGCCGCATGCTGCGCTCCTCGCGCTGGGCTGGACGACTGCCATCACCTGCGGCGCCGTCCTCCTCCACTACTTCCCGCCCCACCACGGGTGGCTGAGCCGCCTCGCAAACTCCGAGGCAGTGCACGTCGTCGCCCACCTCCTCCTGTACGGCCTGTTCTCGCTCCTCGCCCTCAAGGCCGTAGGCCGTGCCCGATGGGCCGTCCTGCTCACCGTGGCTGCCGGCGCGCTGCAGGAGGCCGCCCAGACCGTGCCGTTCGGGGTCCGCCCCGCCGGCCCGGAGCTCTTCGACCTGACCGTGGACCTCATCGCGGCGCTGGGAGCCATCGCGCTCGCCCGCTGGCGCCAGGCCCCGCGGGTCGAAGCGCCCGACCGCCTGGTCGACTGACGTTCCACCGGAAGGGGACTGAGCGACCGGACGACGCAGCGCGCCGGCCCGGAGGCTTCTGCGATAGCCTCCGGCGCCATGAACGTGATCCCCGACCGCTGCCTGTTCCACGGGCTCGCGCTGCTCCCCGCGGCGCTCGAGACTCAGGCCTTCTTCGCCGCCCTCAAGAAGCGCCGCCCGAAGCTCCGGGCCGACCCCAAGGCCTGGGCGCTGACCGACACCCCCCGCACCTGCGCGCACGGCCCGCTCTCCGAAGGCGACTGGCTCTGGCGCGTGGTCATCGACCTGGGCCCCTTGCCCAAGGCCTCGTGGGACGCCGCCCAGTTCCAGGGCGCGCCGCCACGCCACGCCGCGCACGCCTTCGTCTTCCTGCTCGAGGCGCCCAAGACCACCGGGCTCGAGCGCGTCCGCGCCACCCTCGACCTGTGCTGGGCGATGCTCGACGGCGGAGCCAGCGAGCTGCTGTTCCCGGGCGGCGCCACGGTGAACGCGCGCAAGGGGCTCTCCGGGCTCGACCCAGCGACCCTCGACGCCGACGCCGCGACCGCGCTGCTCGTCTCCGTGGCCGCGATGGGCACCGGCGCCGACAACCGCTTCTGGGTCCGGACCCGGGGACTCAACCAGTTCGGCCATCCGGATCTGTGCGCCGCCATCC
>CAZAIE010001275.1:0-2319 GCA_964485035.1 uncultured Myxococcaceae bacterium
CGTCCCGCTCCAGCCGCCGGACCTGCGCCCGCGACGACTCGAGGGCCGCCTCCAAGGTTTCGATGCGCGCGCGCAGCTCGCCGTCCGGAGAGCCGTCCGGGCCGCGCCTTGCCGCGAGCTCGTCCTGCGCGAACCTCAGGCGCTCGGCCAGCTCCCCGCGGCGCCCTGCGGCGATCGCCAGCGGCGCCACCGGGAGCAGGGTCAGCGACTCGCTTGCGGCGAGGCCCGACGGACGCGGACCGCACACCGCGACCCAGTAGGCGCACTCCTCCGGCCCGGTCAGCGTGGCGTCCACCGAGGTCTCCAGCTCGCCCGTCGCAGGGGCCCCCAGCCGATAGCCCGCGAAGGCCGACTGGGCGAAGAGCTCCACGCTCGCGAAGCGGGGCTGGAGCAGCGCCAGCAGCTCGCCCCAGGTCGGGGAGGGCGCGTCGCGCGCCTCCTCGCTGGCGAGCTGGGCGAGCGAGGCCCCCGCGGGGTTGCGCAGCGCGAGCAGCGCCTGCCCGGACGGCCCCAGCCGCTGCACCAGCACGTCGAGCGCCGAGGGCTGGTGCTGCAGGGGCGCCGCGTCCGCCACCAGCGCGAGGTCGAACGGCTCGGAGGGCAGGTCCTCCAGGCGGCCGGCCAAAAAGCGCAGCTCCCCGTCGGAGGCGTACTGGCGCCGCGCCGCCTCGACCGCAGCCACGTCCGCGTCCAGCGCGGTCACGCGACGGGCGCCGCGGGAGCGCAGCAGCGCCGCGCCGCGTCCGGCGGTGGGGGCGACGGCGCCCACCTCGAGCACCCGACGGCCCGCGAACAGGGGCTCCACGAAGAGGTAGCGGGGAAGGATCTCGCTGGGGCCAAGGGACTGGAAGAAGACGGGTGCCACGGCTGGCCTCTCGGTTGGGAGCCGGGATTATAGGCGCGCCGCGGCCAGTCACTTGGTATGGTTCGCGCCCGCAAGTGACCGGCTGACCGAAACCCGCCGGTCCGGAGGATCCCGTGAAGCCAGCGACCTTCCTTGCCGCCTGCTGCCTGCTCGCCCTGACCTCTCCCGCCGCCGCCGAGGAACCGGCCAAGGCGGCCGCACCCCGCTCCGTCTCGGTGCTGGGCGCCGCCCCCGTCGGTCCCGGCCGCAACGTCTTCCTCGCGGAGGTGGGCTGGCCCGGGCTGGGGCTCGCGTTCATCCATGGACAGGGCGGAAACCTCGACCTCGGCGCGGCGCTCGGGTTCAACTTCCTCTTCGAGGGCGTGCCCGTCGTCGCCCCCGGGTTCAAGCTCAACGTCGTCGCCAGGCTCAACCTGGTCAACCAGGCGAACCTCAACGTCGGCGTCCGCGCCAGCCCCGGGTTCGTGGCCTACTTCCCCGACGACCACAGCACCTGGGACCTGTTCCACGACTACCGCGGCCAGAGCAGCGTCGGGCTCACGCTCCCGCTCGAGCTGGTCGCCGGCATCCCCGTCAGCCGCGAGTTCTCCGCCCACCTCGGCTTCGCGGTGCCGCTCGCCGTCCTCTTCACGCCCAAGGTCTACTTCGCCTTCCCGCTCCAGGCAGGAGGCGGCATCGAGTACCGCGTGTCGGGGGACCTCGCGCTCACCTTCGATGCCCGCTTCGGCTCGACCATCCTCTTCGTGCCCGGCGACAACCGCGCCTGGTTCTCCAGCCGCATCCTGATGGGCGTCGCCTACACCTTCTGAGCCTTCGGGTCGTCCGGCGCAGACTCGATCACCCAGTCGTCGGACGCCGCGGGTGAGCCGGGGGATGAATCCCCCGTCTCCATCTGGGACGGACCGAACTCAGATGAAGCCCGCTTCGCGGGCTGGGCGATCGAAGCCGAGCCCTCTGCAGTCCCTGCCGTGCTCTCCCCGGGGGATGAATCCCCCGTCTCAAGCTCTGGAGCACAGATCACCCAGTCCGGTCCGTCCGACACCGCTGGCCCGGGCGACTCCACCCGCGGCGAGACCTCGGGCGGCGGCTCGAGGAACGGGTCCGGCTCTGCGTCCACCGCCTCCAACTCGTCCTCGGAGAGCGTCGGCAGGTCGTCGGGCGCCGGCCTCGCCAGTGAGGGGAGCGCTGGATCGGTCAACGCCTCGGCGCGCGAGAGGGCAGGCACCTCCGGGTCCGTCGTCGCCTCCGCCACCCCTGGCTCGGAACGCAGCGGGCTCACGCCGGTCCGCAGGTGCAGCTCGTCGTCCTCGGAGGTCAGCTCGCGCTCAGGCGAGAGCCGGACGAACGCCGAGGTGTCGGGCACCTCGGGCACCACCGGCGCGTCCTCGGGCTCACGCGAGAGGTAGCCGTCGGGGTCCGGGGGCGGCGGCTCCCGCAGCCGCACTCCGTACCAC
>CAZAIE010001276.1:0-2318 GCA_964485035.1 uncultured Myxococcaceae bacterium
CAAGCCGCGGGCGGCGGTTCGGCGGGGAAAACGCGACAGGCGGGCGCTGTGGCGATTTGGGGGGGCTTGTTGCGCGGGTCCTGCGTCGCGCTTTCAGCCCTTTCTGCGAAGACGGGCAAACTCCGGCACCGTCATTGCCAACCTAATGCTGGAATTCGCTTCGGCAAGGCGTCTTTTGACAATTTCCGAGACGTAACCGAAATGCCTTAGAAGATATGAATCGCTTATAAGGGGTTTCGGTTACGTCGGCGCATTTTCCGAGCCAATGGCGGGGCACACCCGACTGACCATCTCGCGCAGACGCTCTTCCAGTTCAGCGGGGATGGGACGCTGTCCCAACCGGTAGCGGTAGAGGGTCTGTCGTGAGCAGCCCATCTGCGTGGCGGCCGCGGTCGGACCGCCCAGAGCGTCGATCAGCGTCTGCACGTGCGCAGGCGCGGCAGTCGACGCGCCTCGTGGCCTTCCGGTCTCCAGCTTGCGGAACTCGACGGTGGGCGAAGCCCAGCCCGAGCCGCTGGGGAGCACGTTGCCAACGTGGAGCGCTCTCCCCGGCCGCGTGCGATGGATCGTCCGCAGTCGACCGTGAGCCTGCTCGAGCTCGGCCCTGCAGCGGGCCTCCAGGCGAGCCTCCCAGACCTCGTTCAGCGCCAGGAAGGACACCTCGTTGCGGACGTCACCGAGGTTTGGCCAGGGGTCGCCGAGGGTCACGAGGCAGTCGACGTCGGCCATGTTGTTGAGCCCTCGCACCGCGCCGTAGTGGGCCAGGCGGATGGAGCCATGCCAGGCGCGGACCAGCGGGGCAAGGAACCGGCGTGCCTCCTCCAGCGTCTGGAGCCGCTGCCCGAGCTTCTTCCAGTCGTCCTCGAGGGACTTCTTGGTGGGGTCGAGTGCAGCCGCGATGGCCACCTCCACCGCGTGCATCGTGATGAGCCCCATCGAGCGCGCACCGGGATCCTCCTGGGCCCAAGCGACCGCCGCGCGCACCGCCGTCAACAGGCTGCCATCGACGTCCAGGAGGCCGCCCTTGAACCAGCCCTTCCGAGTGGCCGAGCTGCAGCGGAGCAGGGTCCGGGCGATGGGCGCGCCGTCCACGGCGGCGAACTGGAGTAGCGGCGGCTCGTAGCCCACCACCTTGGCCATGACGGGCACGTGCAGCTCGGCGTTGGCATCGGTCACCACCACCGCGCCATCCCGTTGCAGCGCCTTGGCCAACTGCTCTCGGGCGAAGGTCACCAGGAGCACCCGCCCGAGCCGCGGACGCTCCTCGATGCGAGCGGCGACCAGGATCTTGGAGGTGACGGCACGGTAGATGGTTCCGAGCACCTTGGACGCGATCCCCAGCTCGATCGCCTCTCCTACTACCCACTGCGCTTTGCGGACCGAGCGGGCTCGAAGAGGGGGTGGACGGCCCGAGCGGGAAGGATCGTTGGCCTCCCTCACGCAGTCGACGGCGTCGCCGTTGGTGCTCGTCGCCACGCACGCCTGATCAAGCTCCTCGGGCACGATCACGTCCGCACAGGAGCGAATCGCCTCTGGAATTGTCGTGGGGGTGTCGAGAGCGCCGCGGTCGCGCAGCCACGTGCTCAGCGCACGCAACGCTGGCTTCATCGCCGCCTCGTAGCGGTCCTCGAAGTCCGGGAGGCGCCGAAGCGCCAGGTCGAGGTCGCCAAGAGCGATCGAGGTCGTTTCGAGCAGCGCGGGGGGCTCGTCTATGACGAGCAGTCCGGTGGAACCAGCAGCAGCGTCGAGGGCGTTGAGGAGTTGGTGCGGCCCCACAGTGACGCGCGCGTCTTCCGGGCCCTCTGCCCCATCCTTGGCAGGGCACTCCTCGCGGTAGGGGCAGGGCTCGGTTCCTCGTCCCTGGCAGAACTCCCACTGCATCGCCTGGCCGCCCTCCACGAGCGGTCGGGCGCTGTCGTGGTAGCGGCACATCGGCGAGCCATCGGGATTCTTGAGCGACAGCGGGCCGAACACGCGCCGGACCGCGGTCCCCTTCGCACGCAGGCTGTTCGTGACCTGGATCGCGAGCGAGTTCTTGTCGACCGAGATCGCGGTCTTCGACTGGGGTGGGGCCCGATCGCCCTTCGCGCCAGCGGTGGCGTAGGGCTTCGCCGCGCGCTCCGCCGCTACGCGGACCGCTGCCTGCGTCTTCCCGAGGCCGCACTCGGCGCTGACGAGGGTGAGGCCGTCAGGCGCCCGGCGAATGGCCTCCTCAAGCGCCGCGGTCGTCTCTGCGAGCGTGCGCGGCTTCGCCGGCGCCGCGTCGGTGGTCGCCAGGGCCCGCAGGTGGGCCTCGGTGCCCCTCGCCAGCGCCCGGT
>CAZAIE010001277.1:0-2318 GCA_964485035.1 uncultured Myxococcaceae bacterium
ATGCCTTGCAGGCCGGGATAGGCGTAGTGCCCGGCATCGAGCGCGGGAATGTACCAAAGCCGGGTCGGGCGCTATAGTCCGGCACTCTTCCGGGGTGGGACAGTCCGCAAGTCTCTGGGCCGAGCGCCATGTCGCCCTTCAACCCCTTCGACAACCCCGACGAGATCCTCACCAGCCCGGGCGAACTGTTGCCCGCGGGCGTGGGCCGCGAGAGCACGCACACCTCCACCGTTCACCAGCTGCCGAACGTGCTGAAGGTGCAGAAGTGCAAGCTCACGATCACCGCCGGCCCCGGCCTGGGGAAGGAGTTCGTCTCCGACCACGAGCGCCTGCGCATCGGCACCCACCCGGCCAACGACCTGGTGCTCGAGGACCGCACCATCTCCCGCGAGCACGTGGAGGTGCTGCACACCGACAAGGGCTTCCTGCTCATCGACCTCGAGTCGACGAACGGCACGCTCCTCGACGGGCGCCGCATCGAGCGGGCCTACCTGCGTGCGGGCGCGCAGATCCGCATCGGGAACACGGTGCTCACCTTCGCCCCGGTGGACGAGGACATCGTGCTCGAGCCGGACCGCGAGGCGAGCCTCTCGGGGATGATTGGCCCGTCGGTGCGCATGCGGCAGATCTTCGGGCTCATCAAGAAGATCGCCCCCATGAACGTCCCGGTGATCATCCAGGGCGAGACCGGGACCGGGAAGGAGCTGGCGGCGCGGGCCATCCACGAGTACTCGCCGCGCCGCAAGGGGCCGTTCCTGGTGCTCGACTGCGGGGCCATCCCGCCCAACCTCATCGAGAGCGAGTTCTTCGGGCACGAGAAGGGTTCGTTCACCGGCGCCATCGCCGCGCGGCCCGGCGCCTTCGAGCGCGCCAACGGCGGCACCATCTTCCTCGACGAGCTGGGCGAGCTGCGGCTGGACCTGCAGCCCAAGCTGCTGCGGGTGCTGGAGAACCGCGAGGTCCGGCGGGTGGGCAGCAACGACGTCACCGAGGTGGACGTGCGCGTCATCGCCGCCACCAACCGCGACCTCGCCGAGGAGGTCACCCAGGGCAACTTCCGCGAGGACCTGTTCTTCCGGCTCTCGGTCATCAACATCCAGCTCCCCCCGCTGCGCGAGCGCCGCGAGGACATCCCCCACCTCGCGCGGGCGATGCTCGGCGACCCGGAGGTGGTGCAGCGCCACGGACCGCTGCGGCTGGGGGCCGCGGCGCTGAACGTGCTCATGAACTACGGCTGGCCGGGCAACGTGCGCGAGCTGACCAACGTCATCTCCCACGTGCTCACCTTCGCCGAAGGCGAGGAGATCCTCCCCGAGCACCTCCCGCCACGGCTGCGCGGCCAGGAGCAGAAGGCCCCGCTGCCGTTCAACGAGCACCTCTCCTTCAAGGAGGCGAAGGAGCAGATCCTCGAGTCCTTCGAGCGCGAGTACCTGGGGACGGTGCTCAAGCGCTGCAACGGCAACCTGAGCCAGGCCGCGCGCGAGTCGGGCCTGCACCGCAAGTCGATCGAGCGGCTGGTGAAGAAGTACGGCCTGGACGCCAAGGCGCTGAAGAACGGCTGAGCGGAGGGGGACGAGATGGGCGGCAAGTCGATCGCAGTGGGGCTCTCGCGGGCGGTGCGCAGCCTGCAGGGCCTGGCCCTGGGCGACGCGTTCGGGCAGCGCTACTTCGGCGCTGACGGGCCGGAGCGCATCCGCGGCAGGGTGCTCGCCCCCAAGCCCTGGCGCTGGACCGACGACACCGAGATGGCGGTCTCGGTCGTGGAGGAACTGGGCTCGCGCGGAGAGATTGACCCTGGTTCGCTCGCGCGCCGCTTCACCTCCCGCTTCCACCAGGGCCGCGGCTACGGCGGCGGCGCCCAGGAGTGGATGAGGGCCGTCGGCGCCGGGCTTTCCTGGCAGGACGCCGCAGCGCGCCTCTTCGACGGCCAGGGCTCGTACGGCAACGGCGGGGCGATGCGCGTGGGGCCGCTGGGCGCGTACTTCGGGGGAGACCCCGCGACCGCGGCCGCGCAGGCCCGGCTCTCGGCGCAGGTCACGCACGCGCACCCCGAGGGCCAGTCCGGGGCCATCGCCGTCGCGGTCGCCGCGTCCTTCGTCGCCATCCGTCCATTCCCCACTGGGAAGGCGCTGCTCGAGGAAGTGCTCCGGTTCGTCCCCGCGGGCCCGACCCGCGACGGCATCACCACTTCCCTGGAGCTCGACCCGCAGGAGGTCGGCCGGGCCGCAGGCCTTCTGGGGAGCGGAGATCGGGTGTCCTCGCAGGACACCGTGCCCTTCGCGCTGTTCTGCGCCGCGCACCGCCTCGCGACCTTCGAG
>CAZAIE010001278.1:0-2313 GCA_964485035.1 uncultured Myxococcaceae bacterium
ACCCAGACCGTCACCATCGTCGCCACCGTCCCCGCGCCGGGGTCGGTGGCGACGATGGTGACGGTCTGGGTGGTCGCCTCGACCATGACCACCGGGAGCAGCGGATCGAAGACTGGCGCGCCGTCGTTGTCGGTGACGGTGACGGTGACGGTCGCGGAGTCGGTCCCGCCCTCCCCGTCGCTGACCTCGACCTGGAAGGTGTAGGAGCCGGAGTCGGTGGACGTCGGGGCGAGGGAGAGGACGTTGCCCGCCACGCTGGCGAAGGTGGGGTTGTTCTTCAGCGTGAAGGTGAGGGGGTCACCGTCGGGGTCGGTGGCCGTGAGCAGGACCTGCTTGCTGTCGCCCTCCGCGAGGGTCTGGGCGGCGATGGCGTCCAGCACCGGCGGCCGGTTCGGCTGCGGCCCGGCGTCGTAGCCCACGCTTGCGTCCTGGCCGGGCTGGGTGCCCGCGTCCGGACCTGGCTGCGTGCCGGTGTCCTGGCCGGGCTGCGAAGCGTCCTCGCCGGGCTGCGTGCTGGCGTCCTCAAGCGGTTGATCGCCGGTGTCCGCCTTCTGGCTGGCGTCGCGACCGGGCTGGGTGCTGGCGTCCTCGCCGGGCTCCTCGGAGGCGTCCGGGGGCTCCACTGCGCCGTCGAGGTCCTCGACGCCGGTGTCGCCCGCCGCCGGACCGACGTCCTTCTGCTCGGCGGTCCCGGTGTCGGGGTCGGGGACCACGGGCGGGTCGTTTCCACACGCCGAGAACGAGAGCACTGCGACGACGACCAACAGCCACGAGAATCGACCCATGGACCCCTCCTGCGATTTCTGGAAACCCCAGCGCAGGCGGGAGGGCCCCTCCCCTCCGCCTGCCCCCGATACGTATGGGGCCATGGTTTAGCGACCCGGGGGGACGGAGTCAATGCCACCTGGAGTCCTGCCGCCCTCGCACCTCCCCCAAGGTCGGGAAACGGACGGACGAAGGCCTCCGAGTCACCTCGTCCGGACGGACGCAAGGCCCCCTCGCAGAGCCACCCCGCCGAGGTTGTGACCGGCCCTGCTTCGCACTACGCTCCGACGCCTTCTCCGGCCTCCGGGGACTGAACCTTGGAGCACGCGTGGCCTCCCGCGGCAGCGACGCCTGGGACCTCCTGTTGCGGCTGAGCACCTACGCTCCGCCCCACGCCCTGGCCTGCGTCGCTCGGGGCGAGCGTCCAGGTCCAGGCCGGCGCGAGCTCGAGGGTGCAGTCCTGGTCGCGGATCTCTCGGGCTTCACCGCCCTCAGCGAGACCCTGGGGAAGCAAGGCCGCGACGGCATCGACGAGCTCCACCAGATCCTCGACCGGCTGTTCGCGACGCTGCTGGAGCGGGCGGTCTTCCCCTGGGGCGGCGCGCTGGTGAAGTACGCCGGGGACTCGCTCTTGAGCTTCTTCGAGGGTGAGGAGGCGGTCCCCCGGGCCCTCGCCGCGGCCCTGGCTGCGCAGGCGGCGATGGCCCAGGTCGACGCCCGGCGTCCGCTCGCCATCCGCGTCGGGGTGGGGGCCGGCCGGTTCGACCTCGTCACCGTCGGCCGCCCCGGGGAGCGGCTGGACTGCTTCTGCGCCGGCGACGCCGCCATGCGCGCGCTCGCTGCGGTGGACGACGCCGGCCCCCACGACGTGGTGCTCTCGGGCGCAGGCCTCCCCCGCGGCCCCTTCCGCGCCGGCTCGGACGCGGCCCAGCGACTCGCCGGCCACGCCCTCGCCCCGCGCCCCCGTCCCGATTCGCTGGGCGGCGGCCAGCGCTTCGACGTGCGCCTGGCGGTCGAGCAGCTTCGCCCCTACGTCGCTCCCGAGGTCTGGGCCCGCATCGGCGGCAGCCCCAACGCCCCCCTGCGCGCCGAGCGCCGCAACGCCTGCGCGGTCTTCTGCGAGGTCGAGGGCTGGGACGGGGACGTGGCCCTGCTGGGCGAGCACTACCTGGTCGCCTGGGAGGCCGCCCGGCGCCACGGGGGGATGCTCAACAAGATCGACGCCATCCCCCGGGGCCCGCGCCTGCTCGCCGCCTTCGGGGTGCCCGCGGCCCACGGCGACGACGAGCGGCGGGCCCTGGCCTTCGCCCTGGAGCTGCGCGACCGGCTCCGCGCCCAGGTCCGCATCGGGGTGGAGAGCGGCCCGCTCTTCGCCGGGGAGGTCGGCTCGAGGCTCAAGCGCGAGTTCACGGTGATGGGCGACACGGTCAACGTCGCCGCCCGCCTGGCCCACGCCGCCGCGCCCGGCCAGGTGCTGTGCGGCCCGGACTGCTGGGCCCGGGTGGACTCCTTCGTCGGCCGCCCCACCCCGCCCCTGCCGCTGAAGGG
>CAZAIE010001279.1:0-2311 GCA_964485035.1 uncultured Myxococcaceae bacterium
CCCCGCCAGCGCCCCGGCGATGAGCATCGTCGTCAGCACGCGCTGGCGCACCGGGAGCCCCGCATAGCGCGCCGCGGGCGGACTGTCGCCCAGCAGCCGCAGCTCGAAGCCCCAGACCGAGCGGGTCATCGCCAGCCAGACTCCGACACAGGCCACGAGCGCGACCACGAGTCCCAGGTGCAGCGTCAGCCCCGAGAGCGCCTCCCAGCGGCCGGCCGCGTCGGAGAACCGCGGCAGCCACGCAGACTCGGGGAACACCGGCGTCAGCGGGAAGCCCCGGTCGCTCCAGGCCCCGAAGACGAAGTACGCGAGCAGCTTCTGGGCGACGTACACCAGCATCAGCGTGGTGATGACCTCGTTGACGTCCAGGCGCGCCTTCAGCCAGCCGGCGATCCCCGCCCACAGGGCGCCGGCGACGCACGCGGCGAGGCCCATCGTGAGCAGCATCAGCGGCGAGGGCGTTCCCGACGGGAGCCAGAACGAGGCGACCCCGGTCGCGGCCCACGCGCCGACCAGCAGCTGCCCTTCCGCCCCCACGTTCCACAGCCGCGCCCGGAAGGCCACTGCACAGCCCAGTCCGCACAGCAGCAGCGGGGTCGCCTTCACCAGCGTGTCGCTCAGCGCGTAGGCGCCTCCCGAGAGCGAGGCGGTCAGGAGCGCGGCGTAGGCCTCGAGCGGGTTCACCCCCGCAGCGGCGAGGACTCCGGCGCCGACGACGAGACCAGCGACGACGGCGCCGACCGAGACGGCGAGGGTGGTCGCCCGCGAGACGCGCACCCGTGGCTCGAGCTCAAGACGCACGGCTGGCCTCCGCACTCGCCGGGCCGAGCATCCAGCTGCCGAGGGTGGGCACGTCTGCCCGCTCGCGCGGGAGCGTCACCACCAGCTCGCCTGCCCGCATCACCACGATGCGGTCCGAGAGCGCCAGCACCTCGTCCAGGTCCTCGGAGCAGAGCAGCACCGCCGCGCCTCGGCTGCGCGCCTCGAGGAGCCGGCGGCGGACTTCGGTGGTGGCCCAGGCATCGAGGCCGCGGGTGGGGACCATCGCCAGCACCACGCGCGCGCCGTCCGCCAGCTCGCGGGCGACGACCACCTTCTGGAGGTTCCCACCCGAGAGCACCCGCGCTGGCTGATCCAGGCCCGCGGTGGCGATCTGGAAGTCGCGGACGGCCTCTTCACAGCGCTCCCGCGCGGCGTCGAGGGCGAGCCATGGCCCGCGTCGGCACGGAGGCTCGCGGTAGGCACGCAGGAGCAGGTTCTCCTGCACGTCGAAGCCCGGTGAGGTCCCGGTCCTCGTGCGATCGGCCGGGATGTACCGCAGCCCCAGCGCCGTCCGCTCGCGGACCGGGGCCGACGTCACGTCGCGCCCCGCAAGCTCCACCGTCCCCGCGTCGGAGTCGCGCAGCCCCGCGAGGGCGTCGAAGAGCTCGGCCTGCCCATTCCCTGCTACGCCAGCGATCCCGAGGATCTCGCCGGCGTGCAGCTCGAACGAGACGCCGCGCACCGCAGGGAGCCCGCGATCGCCCGTCACCGAGAGGCCGGTCACCGCGAGCAGCCGCGCGCCACGCGTGACCACCGGGCGGTCCAGCGAGAGGGAGATCCGCCGGCCCACCATGGCCTCGGCGAGCACCTCGTCCCCGAGCCCGGCCACCGAGTCGTAGGAGGCGACCACGCGGCCGCGACGCATCACCGTGACGCGGTCGGCGAGGCGGCGCACCTCCTCGAACTTGTGGCTCACCACGGTGATCGTCGTGCCTTCGGTCGCCAGCCTTCGCAGCGCGACCAGGAGCGCGTCCACCTCCGTGGGCGAGAGCACCGCCGTCGGCTCGTCGAGGATGAGCAGCCGCGCGCCGCGCGCGAGCACCCGGAGCAGCTCCACCCGCTGCTGCTCGCCCACCGAGAGGTCCGCGACGCAGGCGCCCGCATCCACCTTCAGTCCGAGGCGATCGGCCATGGCCTGGACCTGGGCCTGCTGCGCGCGCGGGCGCAGGAGCGCGGGGAGATGCGCGGCGCCGAGGAGCACGTTCTCGGCGACGGTGAGCGTGGGCACGAGCATGAAGTGCTGGTGCACCATGCCGATGCCCGCGGCCATGGCGTCGCGCGGAGAGCCGAAGCGGACCGGAGCGCCCTGGACCTCGACCGTGCCTGCGTCGGGGCGGTAGAGGCCGCCGGCCAGGCACATGAGCGTGGACTTGCCCGCGCCGTTCTCGCCGAGCAGCGCGTGGATCTCGCCTTCGCGCAGCTCGAGGTCCACGCCGTCCACGGCCTGGACCTCCCCGAAGCGCTTGGACACGCCGCGCAGGGCGAGCGC
>CAZAIE010001280.1:0-2305 GCA_964485035.1 uncultured Myxococcaceae bacterium
CGGCCCATCCAGCTCGGCGGCGCGTGCGCGGTGGCCCCCGAGAGCTTCCCCAAGGCGGCGCAGTACGTCGCGCTGGGACATCTCCACCGGCCCCAGGCGGTCGTCGGCTCGCCGGTCCCGGCGCGGTATTCGGGCTCGCTCCTCGCCTGTGGCTTCGCCGAGGTGGGCTACCCCAAGTCCGCGGTCCTGGTGGATGCCGAGCCGGGCAAGCCCGTGCGCGTCCAGGTCACCGAGCTCTCGGCTGGGCGGCCGCTGGTGCGCTGGGAGGCGACCGAGGGCCTCGCGCAGGCCATGGCCTGGTGCACCGAGGGCCGCGACGCCGAGGCGTGGATCGATCTCACCATCCACCTTTCCGGCCCCATGGCCCTGGGCGAGGTGCAGGCCCTGCGCAAGGCGCGCGAGCGGCTGGTGCACATCCGTCCGGTGCTGCCCCGCGCGGCGCCTGCCGACGCTCCGCCCAGCAGCGTGCCCGCCCCGGCGCGACCGCTCGACGACCTCTTCCGCGACTTCTACCGCCGCAGCTGCCAGGCAGAGCCCGAGCCGGAGCTGGTGCAGCTCTTCTGCGAGCTGGCGAACGAGGAGGCCGGGGAATGAGACCGGTCGAGCTCGAGCTGGAGGGCCTGCACAGCTACCGCGAGCGCCAGCGGATCGACTTCCGGCGCCTGGGCGAGCGGGGGCTCTTCGGCATCTTCGGACCCACCGGCAGCGGCAAATCCACGCTCCTGGACGCCATGACCCTCGCGCTCTACGGCGAGGTGGCCCGGGCGAACTCCAACCAGGGCATCCTCAACACGGAGGCCAAGTCGATCTTCGTGGCGCTGTCCTTCGAGGCCGGCGACGGCGGGGTCTGGCGCGTCGAGCGAAGCTACCGCCGCCGCAAGGAGGGCGACGGTCTCGACTCCAAGGCGGTGCGGCTGCTCTGCCAGGAGGGCACGGGCTGGCGGGTGGACTCCGAGGGGGCCAACTCGGTCGGGGCGCGGGTCGAGGAGATCATCGGACTCGAGGGCCAGGACTTCATGCGCGCGGTGGTGCTGCCCCAGGGCCGCTTCGCCGAGTTCCTGCAGCTCCAGGGCGCCAAGCGCCGGGCGATGCTGGAGCGCATCCTCAACCTCGAGCGCTACGGCGACCGGCTCTACAAGTCGGTGGTGGCGCGGTTGCGCGTCGTCCAGGGCGAGCTGCGCGAGCGCACCGGCGGGGTCGACCAGCTCGCCCACGCGACCCCGGAGGCGGTCGAGCAGGCCCAGGTGGAGGCGGACGCGGCGCTGGCCACGGCCGTCGCCGAGGAGCAGCGGCTCCGGGAGGACTCGGCCGCACTCGCCGGTGCCCGGGAGATTCGCCAGCTGCAGCAGGAACTCCGGGACCTCCAGTGGCGGCGCGAGGAGCTGGCGGCCCAGGAGCCGGCGATCGCCGCCAAGCGCGCGGAGCTGGGGGCTGCGGAGCGCGCCGAGGCGGTGCGGGTGGTCCTGACCGACGCCGCGAAGGCCGAGGCGGAGCTCACGGCGGCGAAGCTGGCCCTGGAGGCTGCGGGGACCGCCGAGCAGGCGGCCGCGGAGGCTCTGGCTGCTGGCCGGAGCCGGACCGAGGCGGCGGTGCGCGAGCGCGCGGAGCGGTCGCCGGAGTTGGGGCGGCTGCGCGACGCCCTCCGCGACGGCAAGGCGCTGGAGCGAGAGCTTTCGGAGTCCGGGGCGAGGCTGCGCGAGGTCCGGGCGGAGTGGGAGAGGCGCCAGCAGGCGCAGGCCGCGGCCATGCGGCAGGCCGCGACGCAGGAGGCAGCGCGGGCGGCGCTGGTGAAGGAAGCGCAGGCCGGGCGCGAGAGGCTGGCCCAGGTCCGGGTCGATCCCGCGCATCGCGAGCGAGTCCAGGCGGCCGCGGAAGCGCTGCGGCGGCTGCGGGAGGCGGAGGCGAGGGGACAGGCTGCGGCAGCAAGGTCGGCGGAGCGCGAGAAGGCCCGGGTCGAGCAGGCCGCGGCGGTCGAGGAGGGGGCGCGCAGGGTTGCCCGCTTCCAGTCCGAGGCGTCGACGCTCGCCGAGCAGCGCCAGGCCCACGAAGCCCGCTCACCGGGCGACGAGCGGACGCTGCGCGAGGCGGTCCAGGAGTCGACGCGCCTGGAGCGGATCGTCGAGGTCGTAGCGCAGGCCGAGGCCGAGCGGGGCAGGGGCGAGTCGCGGCTGCGGGCGGAGGAGTCTGCCGTCCAGGCTGCCGAGGAAGCCCACGCGCGGGCCGAGGAGCAGGGACGGGAGGCCGAGCGGCAGCTCGCGCTCGCGAGGGAGCGGGTGGCCGGCGCGCGGCTCGCCGAGGACGATGC
>CAZAIE010001281.1:0-2304 GCA_964485035.1 uncultured Myxococcaceae bacterium
AGCCCGCTCGAGCTGCCCCTCACCGCCTCGCCGTCCGCGACGTCGGCATCGTCCGGGTGGTCACGCTCACGGCCCCCCGCGAGGGCGCTGCCGCGCTGCTCCAGTCCCTCGCCACCGAGCTGGGCGAGGCCTCGGACGGAATCGGCGCGGTGGTGCTGCACGGGGGGGAGGCGTTCGGCGCGGTCGCCTGGGACGCGGGGGCGCTGGGCGCGCGCGAGGGCCTGATGCAGGCCGTGGAGGCTGCGCCTCCGGTGGTCTCTTGCCTGCGCGGGGACGTGAGCGGGGCCGCGCTCGAGCTGGCCTGCGCCTGTGACTTCAGGCTCGCCGACAGCGCGGCGCGGTTCGCGGTCTCGCCACCGGAGGACGGTACGGTCCCCGGGCTGGAGTTCTTGGCGCGGCTGGCGGCGGTGGTGGGCCTCTCCCGGGCGCGCGAGCTGGCGCTCGAGGGGCGACTGCTGAACGCTGACGCAGCGCTGGCGGGTGGCCTGGTCGACGAGGTGCACCCGGCGCGGCGGCTGGAGTCGGAGGCGCTGGCGCTGGCCTCACGGCTCTCCTCGCGGCCCCCCGACGTGCTGCGTGGCGTGAAGCAGGCGCTGGCGGTGCTGGGCCGGGCCCGGCCCGAGCGGCGGGAGCGGGACGAACTCTCCTGGCGGCAGAAGCGGAGCCTGCGTCCCGCCCGCAAGTAGCTCGCTAGTCGGAGAGGTCCTCCAGCCGCTCTGCGATGTCGTCGGCGAGACCGCCGTGGTGGGCCTGGGGTGTCTTCTCCGCCCGGCGCAGCAGGGCGATCGCGTCGGCCTTCCGTCCAGTGGCCACCAGCGCGTCCGCGAGGGCGACCATCGCGGCGGTCCAGTCTGGATCCTCGTCGAGGCACCGCTCCAGCGGAGCGATCGCCTCCGCTGCGCGCCCCACCTCCACGTAGTAGCGGCCGAGGGTGAAGTGGCCCAGCGGGCTCTCCGGGCACTCGGCGATCATGTTCAGGTACTTGCGCTCGCGGTCGTCCATGCGCGCGGTTCTAGCAGCCCGTTTCGCTCGTCGCGAGGGGTTCAGCTGGTGGCGGGCAGGGCCTTGCGCGCGAGGCGCAGCCAGGTCTCGAACTCGGGCGAGGCGACGCGCATGAGCATCAGCTTCACGTGCAGCGGCCGGACCGGGTTGGACAGCTCGAGCTTGCGCTCCTCGCCGTGCCCCAGCGCGAGCTCTCCCTCGAGGGGCTGTGCGCGGTCGGGCATCGCCAGCCGGAGCTGGACCTTGTACCCCTCGCCCGCGTGCTCCGGGACCATCTCCAGCTCCAGGCGGGGCTGGTCGGGGCGCGCCGGCTCCACCAGCTGGAGCCGCAGGCGCTTCCCGCTCTCGCCCACCAGCTGTGGCCGGGCGACCACACGTCCCCCGTCTTCGATCTGCAGCGCCAGGAACAGCTGCTCGGCGGGATCCGTTCGAGAGAGCATCCCGGCGCAGGCGACACCGAGCACGAGGAGGCTGACGATGCTCACGGCCCAGCTCAGGAACCTGCCCATCGTCGCCGTCCTCTCCCGGCCGCCGGACCGGTCTCTCATGAGATGCCTTGGCTACGAGCAAGTCGTGCGCCAATTGCGTCGAGCCTGAAATCAAGGGTTTGGACTGGGGAGTATGTCAGGCTGCCAGGAGGAGCGCGCCAGGGCCTGACAAGTTGTCAACCGCCGCCTAGACTGCGCCGCCGCCCAGCCGAGGGAGGAACGATGGAAGGCTGCCTCTTTTGCAAGATCCTCGACGGGAGAATCCCGGCCACGGTCCTCCACCAGGACGACCGGTGTGTGGCCTTCGAGGACCTCCACCCCCAGGCGCCGCTGCACGCCCTCGTGGTTCCGCGGCTGCACGTCGCGACGCTGAACGACCTGCGCGGGGAGGACGAGGCGCTCGCCGGCCACCTCCTCACCGTCGGGGCGGAGCTCGCCCGCAAGCGCGGGTACGCCGAGCGGGGGTGGCGGGCCGTCTTCAACTGCAACCGCGAGGCAGGGCAGACCATCTTCCACCTCCACCTGCACGTCCTGGGTGGCCGCCCGATGGAGTGGCCCCCGGGCTGACATGTCGGGCCTTCGACGAGCGGTCGCCATCGGCGCGTCGGTGGTCTTCCACGGGGGGCTGGCCGTGGCAGTCGCCGTCCTCGCGCGCGAGCCGCTGCGGCGGGCGCTCGGTCCAGAGAGCGCCGTCGAGATCGGCGTGGTCTACCGGGAGCCAACCGCGGCGCCGGTGCCTGAGCCGGTCCTCCAAGCGCCTGCTCCGCTTCGCCCGGGACGGCCGGGTCGCTCTGTCTCCCCGCCCACTCCTACA
>CAZAIE010001282.1:0-2304 GCA_964485035.1 uncultured Myxococcaceae bacterium
CGAGCTGCTCCTGCAGCCAGTTGCGGCGGCCGGCGTCGGGGGCGGCCACCGGGGCCACGACCACCGGCTCCGGGGCAGGCGGCGGGGGCAGCGGCGCCCAGTGATCGGCCGAGGCGTCCTGCGGCGGCAGCGCGGCCCACTCGCCCGCATCCTCGCCCGGCGCCGCGCCGATCACCACCGGGACCTCGACTGGAGCGGCGTCGGCGGGACCGGCAACAACCGCGGGCTGGACCACCGGGCGGACCGGGCGCTTGGGCTGCGGCGCCGGCCGCGGCGGGACCAACTGCTGGATCTGCTGTTGCTGGGGCTCGTCCAGGCGCGCCAGCTCCACGCTGCCATTCGAGAGCGAGAGCGTGGCGCCGGCCGGCACGGGCACGACCTTGTCGTCGTACGCCGCCTCGACCAGGCCCTCCTGCACCGCGACCCCGCTGGTCTGGCCGTCGCGCATCACCAGGAACCGGGTGCCCACGACGCGGAGCGTGAGGCGGCCAGCGACGACCTCGAGCGACCTCTCGGGCTCGTGGACCGCCGAGACCGCGACGCTGCCCTGGTCCAGCTCGACGCGGACCGCCCTGGGAGAGAGCTGCGCGAGGCGAGCCTGCGAAGCCGCGAGGACGCCCAGTCGACTCCCGTCGGGGAGCTTGAGCCAGGCCTCGCCCTCGGCGCGCGTGGTGACCACGCTGCCCGCCTTGATGGGAGCCGCCGCAGCCAGCTCCGCCCCACCGGTCGAGGTGTCGATGGACGCGACGACCACCGCCTCGTCCTGCGCGGCCAGCTCGGGCTCGGGGATCACCGCGACGGTCCCCGTCGCCGGCGGACGCCCGAGGACGACCACCAGGGCGACCACCGCCGCGAGCCCGCCCAGCGCCAGGGCAGGCTTCAGGAACGGCGACGACCACCAGCTCCGGAGGGTGTTCCACAGACTGGGGCGGGACAGCTCCTCGGCAGCCGCGGCCATGACCCGGGCGTCGATGCGCGCCCAGCGGGCCTCGTCGAGCTGCGGGACCGGAGGCGCAGCGAACAGCGGCTGCGCGGCCTCGAGGTCGGCGAGCTTCGCGGCGCAGTCCGGGCAGGACGACAGGTGCGCGCGCAGCTCGGCTGCCTCGGCCGGCGACAGCTCGTCGTGGGTCAGCGCCCAGAGACGGTCGAACTCAGCGTGCATCACGGCCGCCTCCCGTCCCCGCCAGCTCCGCCCGGACCTGGGCGAAGATGCCGACCAGCTCCTCGCGTGCGCGCCCCAGGCGGGAGCGCACGGTGTTCACCGGAATCGAGAGTGACTCCGAGATCTCCTCGGGGCCCATTCCCAAGAAGTCGTGGTAGACGAACACCACCCGCTTCTCAGCCGACAGCTTCTCCAGCGCAGCCTCCATCAGCTTCGCGGCCTCGGCCGTCTGGGTGGTCCGCTCGGGGTCGCTCGAATGGCCCGCGGGAGCCTCCGGCAGCTCCTCGACCGGGTCCTCCTTGCGGCGGCGCCCGCTGCGCAGGTGCATGAACGCCACGTTGGCGCAGACCCGGTACAGGAAGGTGGAGAAGCGCGCCTCGCCCCGGAAGCCGCGCAGCGCCTTGAGCAGCTGGATGAACGTGTCCTGGATGAGGTCGTCCATGTCCGGGCTGGCCCCGACCAGATGGTAGAGGATCTTGTGAACGTCCTGGCGGGTACGGCGGTAGAGGACGTCGAAGGCCTGCAGGTCGCCATCGCGCACCCGTCCGACCAGGCCGGCCATTGGGTCGGCGGGCGCACGGGCGACAACCCCTGTCTTTTCGACAGGTTCAGCCACTGCGGCGGCTCCCCAGAAGGTCCAGCATGGTAGGCAGGCATCCATTCCACACCGTTGGTTGCCCGGCAAGCCCAACCCGATCCGGGAGGGGGCACTTTTCCGGGAACCAGGCCGGTGCGGCAGTGCGGGCACCTTCGCGGCGAACGGGCCTTGGACGGCAGGGGCCGCGCCGGATTCGCGGCTGGCCTCCGGGGATCGGCGGACCGGCCCTCGGCAACACATCCGGCGTTCGCTGACACGGAGAACGCCATGCACACCCGACTCGTCGCCGCCCTGCTCCTCCTCGTCCCCGCCTCGGGCTGCAGCAGCTGGAAGGGGGAGGACACCGAGGCAGTCGTGGCGACGGCCGACGCGCTGACCCACTCGGTGGAGGCCGCGCAGCCGCTGCGCGTGGCCTTCGAACTCCTCGACGCGCTCCCCGAGCCCACTCCCGGGACATCGCGGCCCGACCACATGCTCGAGTGCGCCGCCGCGCTGCGCTCGCTGCTGCCCTGCGCGCTTGTCCAGCCCGCGCCGGGAGGCAGCG
>CAZAIE010001283.1:0-2301 GCA_964485035.1 uncultured Myxococcaceae bacterium
AAGGCCATCAAGAACTTCGGCAGCAACAACTCCTCCAAGGAGTAGTTCGCTCTGCCCTGCAGTCTTCGAAGCGGCGTCCAGCGATGGGCGCCGCTTCGTGTTTCTCGGGCCTCCGCGCCACCGGCCTCTCGCGCTAGGATTCGCCCGCTCCGCACCTCCACCCGGGACCTCCCCACATGCACCTGTTCGGCCTGACGGTCTTCCTCAGCGCCTTCCTGCTCTTCGTGGTCCAGCCCATGGCCGGCAAGGTGCTGCTGCCCTGGTTCGGCGGCGCCCCCGCGGTGTGGACCACCTGCATGCTCTTCTTCCAGCTGCTGCTCCTGGGCGGCTACCTCTACTCGCACCTGCTCATGGGCCGGCTCGCCCCGAAGCGTCAGGCCCAGGTCCACGCCGCGCTGCTCGCCCTCGCCGCCGGCGCCCTCGCCGTCTGCGTCATCCGCTGGGGCTCGCCCCTGGTCCCCGGCGCCGCGGAGAAGCCCACCGACAGCACCGCCCCCATCGCCCGGCTGCTGGCGCTCCTGGGCGTGAGCGTCGGCCTGCCATACCTCGCGCTCTCCACCACCGGGCCGCTGATGCAGGCCTGGTTCGCCCGCGCCCAGCCGGGCCGCTCGCCCTACCGGCTCTACGCGCTCTCCAACGTCGGCTCGCTCCTGGCGCTGCTGAGCTACCCCTTCCTGGTCGAACCGGTGCTCGGCGTCCGCTCCCAGGCGTGGCTCTTCGCCGCCGGGTTCGTGGGCTTCGCGCTGCTGGCTGGCGCGTGCGCCTGGCGCGCGCTGGCCGCCCGCGCCCCGGCCCCCGCAACCGAAGCGACCGCGTCCCCTGCCGTTGCCGCGGACGAGGCTGCGCCGCGCGCCGGCCGCTGGATCCTGTGGGTGCTGCTCGGCGCGAGCCCCTCGGTGATGCTGCTCGCGGTGACCAACCACCTCTGCCAGGAGGTGGCGGTGGTCCCCTTCCTCTGGGTGGTGCCGCTGTCCACCTACCTGCTCACCTTCATCCTCTGCTTCGAGAGCGACCGCTGGTACACCCGCGGCCGCTTCGTGCCCCTGCTCGCGGTGCTGCTGGTGGTGGGCGGGGTGATGCTCTTCCGCCAGCGGACCATGCACGTGGGCCTGCAGATCGTCCTCTTCAACCTGCTGCTCTTCGCGACCGCCATGGTCTCGCACGGCGAGCTCGCCCGCCTGCGGCCCGGCCCCAAGCACCTCACCTCGTTCTACCTGGCGCTCTCGGTGGGCGGGGCGTTCGGCGGCGTGTTCGTCGGCCTCGTGGCCACCAACCTCTTCACCGACTACCGGGAGATGGACGTCGCGCTCGTCGCCGCCTGGGTGCTGGCCATGGCCGCGCTCCTCGCCGACCGCAGCTCGGTGCTCCACGGGCGGTTCAAGGGCCTCGCGCGGGCGGGCTTCGCGCTGCACCTCTTCGTGATCGGCGGGCTGGTGACCGTGGACGTGATGGCCGAGAACAGCGGCATCCTCGAGAAGTCGCGCAACTTCTACGGCACCTTGCAGGTCCAGCTCGAGGAGGGCGTGGACGGCCACCCGGACCGGATGTGGATGTCCCACGGCGCGACCTTCCACGGCTTCCAGGTGCGCGACCCGGCGCAGGCCCGCGCCCCCACCGCGTACTTCACCAGCGAGGCGGGCATCGGGCTCGCGCTGCGCAACCACCCGCGCCGCCTCGCGGGCCAGCCGATGAAGGTGGGCGTGCTGGGCCTGGGCGTCGGCACCCTCGCCGCGTACGGCCAGGCCGGCGACACCTTCCGCTTCTACGAGATCAACCCCGACGTGGTGCGGCTGGCGAGCGACCCGCGCTACTTCACCTACCTCTCCGACTGCCCGGCCAAGGTGGAGATGGTGGTCGGCGACGGCCGCCTCGCACTGGAGCAGGAGCTGGCCCGCGGGGAGCCGCAGGCGTTCGACGCGCTGATCATGGACGCCTTCAGCAGCGACTCCGTCCCCGCGCACCTGCTCACGCGCCAGGCGCTGGAGGTCTACTTCCAGCAACTGCGCGAGCCCGGGTCTCTCTTGGTGTTCAACATCTCCAACACCACGCTCGACCTCGCCCCGCTGCTGTGGAGCTTCTGCGACGAGCTCTCGCTCACCTGCCGGCAGATCTTCCACCAGCCCCCGCCGGGCACGGTGGCGCTGCCCTCGCACTGGATGCTCATCTCGCGGCGCGCGGAGACGCTGGCGGCGGAGGCCATCGTCGCGCGCAGCAAGCCTCACCCCCAGGGACCGCTGCCGAAGCCCTGGACCGACGATTTCACCAACCTGGTCTCGGTGCTGATGAAGAAGTGACCGTGGG
>CAZAIE010001284.1:0-2300 GCA_964485035.1 uncultured Myxococcaceae bacterium
GGCGAAGAGCAAGCGGTCCCGCTAGGGCCGCGCCGGCCGCCCGGCGGACCTTGCCCGGTACGCCCGGGACGCGCACAATCCGCGCCATGCCAACCCTGAAGGCCGACCTCCTCGTCCGCGAGGCCGCGGAGCTTTGCACGATGGCCCCGGCGGAGGGGCGGGGCGAGGCCGTCCTCGGCGCCATCGCGCGCGGCTCGGTCGCCTGCCTCGGCGGGAAGATCGTCTGGTCCGGGCCGGAGTCCGTGCGGACGAGCGCCGTCGAACTCGTACCGAACGCCCGCGTCCTCGATGCCTCCAACTGCACCGTGACCCCCGGGCTGGTCGACTGCCACACCCACCTCGTCTTCGCTGGCGACCGCGGCGACGAGTTCTCGCAGCGCTGCGAGGGCGCGACCTACCTCGACATCGCCCGGCGCGGGGGGGGCATCGCCTCCACCGTCCGGGCCACGCGGGCTGCGAGCGAAGACCGCCTCGTGGAGCGCGCCCTGCCCCGCCTCGCGCGGCTGCTGGAGTACGGCATCACCACCGCCGAGGCGAAGAGCGGCTACGCGCTCAACCTCCCCGACGAGCTGAAGATGCTGCGCGCCATCGGGCGGCTGCCGGCCCTCCAGCCAATAGAGCTGATCTCCACGCTGCTCTGCGCCCACGCCCTGCCGCTGGAGTTCGCGCAGGACCGCAAGGGCTACGTGGACCTCTGCGTGAACGAGATCGTCCCCGAGGTGGCGCGGCAGCGGCTGGCCGTGGCCTGCGACGCCTTCGTGGAGCAGGGCGCCTTCACCGTCGAGGAGGGCCGGCGCATCCTCGGGCGGGCGAAGGAGCTGGGGCTCACCCCACGCCTGCACGCGGACCAGATGTCGGCGATGGGGGCGGTGGAGCTCGCCGCCGAGCTGGGCGCAGCCACCGCGGACCACCTGGAGTGCATCACCGATGCGGGACTCGCGGCGATGGCGAAGGCCCGGGTCTCGGCAGTGCTGGTGCCCACCTCCACCCTCTTCCTGAAGCAGGCGCAGTGGGCGCCCGGGCGCAGGCTCTGGGACGCCGGGCTGAACGTCGCGCTGGCGACCAACCTCAACCCCGGCTCGGCGATGACCGAGAACGCGAGCCTCCCGCTGGCGCTGGCCTGCCTGTTCAACGGGCTGACCCCCGCCGAGGCGCTGTGGGCCGCGACCCGGGGCGGCGCCCGCGCGCTGGGCCTCGACGACCGGCTGGGGGCGCTGGTCCCTGGGAGGCAGGCCGACCTGGTGCTCCACGCCTGCGAGAGCCACCGCCACCTCGCGTACCACTTCGCCGTGAGCCACGTGCGCACGGTGGTGAAGGCCGGCCGGGTCGTGCTCGACCGCCCGCTCGCCCCCTGCGCCACCGCCTGAGGACGCCATGCCCGTCGCCTTCGTGACCATCGCCCCGCTCGGCACCGGCAGCACCAGCCTCTCGCCCTACGTGGCGCGGGTGGAGAAGGTGCTGCGCGCCTCGGGGCTCGAGCACCAGCTCACCGCCATGGGCACGGTCATCGAAGGGGACCTGGACCGCATCCTCGAGGTGGTGCGGCAGATGCACGAGCAGCCGTTCCTGGACGGCGCCGCGCGCGTCTCCACGCTCTTGAAGATCGACGACCGCCGCGACAAGCCCGGCACCATCGAAGGCAAGCTGCGGTCGGTCGAGGAGAAACTCCGGGGGGAGGACTAGCCACATGTGTCGAATGCTGGCCCAACGCAGCGTCCACGCCGAGACGCTGGAGCGGCTCCTGCTCGAGTCGCCGAACTGCCTGCGATCGCTCAGCCACGAGCACCAGCATGGCTGGGGCATCGCGCTGTACGTGGGCGACCGGCCGGTGGTGGTGCGGGGAACGCTGCCCGCGCACGAGGACCAGGAGTTCGAGGACGTGGGCCGCTCCGCCGAGGGCGACTGCGTGCTCGCGCACGTGCGCAAGGCCTCGGTGGGCGCGGTCCGCCGCGAGAACTGTCACCCGTTCCACTTCGCGCGCTGGGTGTTCATGCACAACGGCACGGTGCGCGGGTTCGAGGCCATCCGCTCCGAGCTGGACCGGGCCATCGCGCCCGGCTACCTGGGGCTGGTCCGCGGCGACACCGACAGCGAGCGCTGCTTCGCACTCTTCCTCACCCGCCTGGAGGCGCTGGGGGCGCTCGAGCTCCCGCCGGTGGAGGTCATCGCCTGCGCGCTGGCGCAGACCATCGCCACGGTCCGCGCGCTGAGCCCCGACCCCGCCACGGCGCTCACGCTGCTCGCCGCGGACGGGGCGAGCCTCGTGGGGGTGCGCTCGGGCGACCGCGAGCTGTGCGTCG
>CAZAIE010001285.1:0-2287 GCA_964485035.1 uncultured Myxococcaceae bacterium
GGACCGGAGTGCGCCCGGCGGCCCCCGCGCGCACTCCGGTCCGGCCCCCGCCGCGACCGGCCGGGCCGCAGCTCCGCGTGGGAGATCGCGTCCGCCACGACAGCTTCGGCGACGGGCTGGTCGTCGCCTCCTCCGGGGTGGGGATGGCCGCGAGCGTGACCGTGCGCTTCCCGGGCGGAGAGCGGCGCATCGTCGCCCGCTTCCTCAAGCGCGCGCGCTGAGCCGGCCTCACTTCTTGGCGGCGCCCTTGAGCTGGGCCTCGAGCCGCGCGACCTTCATCTTCAGCGTCGCAGCGGCCTCGATGGCGCTCTCGGCGGTCATCATCTTCTTCTTCAGCGCCGCCACCTCGGCCTTCAGCTTGTCGCGCTCGGCGACCAGTTCCGCCGGCGCGGCACCCGTCACTGCGCCGGCTCCGCCACCACGGGCCTGGGCCGCGGCCAGCTCCTTCGAGAGGTGCTCGGCGCGCTGGTAGACCCCAGCGAACCGCGCCTCCCCGTCGGAGAGCTTCTGGTCCAGCTCCGCGAGCCGCGCCTCGTAGGCCTGGGCGTGCCCCTCGGACTCGGCGAGCTTCGCGCTGAGGTCGACGATCTGCGCCTCGGCCTCGGCGAGCTTCGCCGAGAGCCTGGGGTCGGCGCCCGGTGGCGCCTTCTCGCGCAGCTTCGCCTCCACGTCCTTGAGCCGGGGCTCCACGAACTTGAGCCGAGTCTCGGACTCCTGGGCCTTGGACTGGGCCTCGCGCAGCCTGCCCTCCAGGTCCTTCACCTTGGACTCGGCGTCCCGGGCGCGGGGCTCGAGCAGCTTGAGCTTCGCCTCGGCCTCCTGGCCCTTGGCCAGCCGACCCTCCAGGTCCTTCACCCGGGCGTCCAGCTCCCGGGCGCGGGGCTCGGCCACCTTCACCCGGCCCTCCAGCTCGGTGGCCTCCAGCCGCGCGTCCTTGAGCTTCGTCTCCGCGTCCTTGAGCCGGGGCTCCAGCTCCCGGACCCTGGTCTCGGCCGCGTCCAGCCGCTCCCCGGCGTCGCTGGCGTCGGAGCTGGCGCTCTGGGCCTTGCCCTCGGCGTCGCGGGCCCTGGCCTCGGCGGCGGCGGCGCGCCCCTCGGCGGCCTCGCGCTCGGCGCGCTCCTTCTGGAAGCCCGCCTGGGCGTCGATGGCCTTGCGGTTCGCGCCGGCCAGCTCGTCGCGCAGGCGCTTCACCTCGGCCGCGCCCTCGGTGGTCTTCTTCTCGGACTCTGCGCGGAGCTGGTCCAGCTCCTGCTGCAGCGGGTCGAGCTGCCCCTCCAGCCGCTCGACCTCGCCCTGCAGCCGCGCGACCTCGTCCTCCAGGGCCGACTCGTTGCCCTGGGACTCGGCGAGCCGGGCCGCGAGGTCCTCGCGGGCGGTGGTCTCGGCGGCGGCGCGCGCCTCGGCGGCCTCGAGCTTCTCGCGGGCCTCGCGCGCGGCGTCGTCCCGCTCCTTCTGGTAGCGGGCCTCGCGCTCCTCGAGCTCCTGCGCGTGCGCGTGGGCCGTCTCCTCCAGCGCCTTGGCGGCCTGGGCCCGCTCCACCTCGGCGGTGACCCGGTCGGCGTCGCGTTCCCGGGTGAGCAGCGCCACCTTCTCCTGCAGCCCGTCCTTCTCCTGGGCCAGCTCGGCGTTGCGCGCCTGCTCGGCGGCGAGGTCCGCCTCCAGCTCCGCGCACTGCGCGGTCGCGGCCTCCAGGTCGGTCTCCGCGGCGTCGCGCTGCCCGGCGACCGAGTCGCGCTCGTCGGTCACCTTCTGGAGCTCGGCCTTGAGGCCCGAGAGCTCGGTCGCGGAGAAGTCCTTCGCCTGCGCGGCGGCCTCGGCGCGGGCCTCGGCCTCGGCCAGCTTCTGCGTGAGCCCCGCCATCTGCTGGCCGAGCAGCTCGATGCGCTCGTGCGACTGGCCCAGCGCCTCCCGCGCCCCCTGCAGCTCCTGGTCCCGCGCGCCGATGGCCGCCTTGTCCGCGACCGCGGCCTTCTTCCCGTCCAGGACCTGCGTCTCCAGCTCGGCGAGCGCCGCGGCGAGGTCCTTGCGGTCGGCCTCGTTCGCGTGCAGCTCCTCCTCCAGCTCGTGCAGCCGGGCCTGGGCGGCCTCGGTGGCCTTCTGCTGCGCGGCGCAGTCCTGTCGCACCTGCTCCAGCTCGCCGCTCCGCTCGGCCCACATGGTGCGGGCCTTCTGCAGGGTCTCGGTCTTCAGCCGCACCGCGTTGCGCAAGAACTCGATCTTCTCGTCCGGGTCGCCGCTCTTGGGCGGGCGCGGCTCGGGCGGCTCGCCGAAGGGGTCGGTGCCGGTG
>CAZAIE010001286.1:0-2279 GCA_964485035.1 uncultured Myxococcaceae bacterium
CACCGAGCCCATCACCGGCATCAAGCTCGGCGGCGGCATCCGCGCGTCCTTCCCCACCTCCAAGGCCAGCCAGGCCGCGACGATGCGCTTCTCGGTCGGCCCGGGCGTCAACCTCTCGCGCAAGTTCGCGCTGCTCGAGGGCGTCACCATCGGGTACGGCGGCCGGTTCAACTTCTTCAACCATCGCTACACCCAGGCGGTCCCGGAGAGTTCGTCCGACCCGAGCTGCGCAGACTTCGAGTCCTCGAACTGCATCAACGCCACCTCGATGGTCGCTGGACGCAATATCTGGCTGAGCATCGCGCACGGGCCCACTCTCGCCGTCGAGTTCATCCCCGGTCTCACGCTCGACCTTGGCTACATGTTCCTCGGCGGGTTGCCCTACGACCTCTCCAAGGACGAAACCTACGACCTCCCGGTGGACGACACGGTCCAGAAGGTCCGCTTTGCGGACTGGTTCACCGCTTCGGTGGGGTACGCCCCGCTCGACTACCTCACGGTCGCGCTCAATGTCTCCACGCTGGCGGGCCAGCTCAAGCCGGACAGCAGCTATCGCACGCCGTTCTTCAACCGGACCACTCAGCTCTCGCTGAGCCTCACGCTTTCCATCGATCCACTCGTCAGCAAGTTCCAGTAACGGTCACCCACCCAGTCGTCGTAGCGCCTCCCACCTTCTCCGGAGGGATTCATGCGTCGTTCATGTCTCGTTGGCTCCTTCATCGCCGCCCTGCTGTTCGCAGGCTGCGCCGAGGAGCGCCCGCCCATCAACCGCGTCCAGCCCAACGCCCTTCCCAAGAAGTTCTTCGTGGGTGAGAAGCTGCAGGACACCTCGGACGACCCCGAGTTCTATACCCGCACCCAGGTCGTCGACGTGGGCTACGGCGCGTCCCAGGACGGTCTGTTCACCTCCAGCTGGGGCACCGCGGAGATGACCCGCGTGAAGTTCGTGGTCCAGGAGAACCTGCTCCTGGCGCGGCTTACCTATGAGCGCATCGCGGACAGCGACGGCAAGGGTGCCGGACGCGCCTCAAACGACGGCGTGATCGTCGCGGCCTTCCCCATCGAGAGCCACTTCGACATCCGGCGGGCGTACAGCACCACCACCGGCGAGGAGATGAACGTCATTGAGGAGAACACGTACGACCGCCCCTGGTACGAGCGGGAGTACATGCGCGTGGACTTCTCGCGCAACCTCAACGTCGACAGCTACGACTTCGACACTCTCTCGCTCATCGGCCTGTTCGGCGGCGTCATCTACGAACCGCTCGCGTACTACGTGAACGACCCGAACAGCGAGGACGCCCCGCACTTCGACGCTGAGACTGGCTACTTCGACGTCACCACCAAGGCGTTCGCCAAGCCGCAGCTCCTCGACCTCTCGTACCTGGGCTGGGGCATCAGCACCTTCCCGGCGTGCTTCCTCGACGCCGACGTGGGCGGCGGCGGCGCTCCCGGCGCCACCTGCAACCCGGTGGAGCTGACCCTGCGCCAGGGTTTCCGCCGCGTGGTCGACACCGACTTCGAGCCCCAGGAGTGGGACGGCCAGAAGTTCATGGCCTTCGGCGGCTTCTACAAGGACCGTTACGGCTACGTCCGCAACTACGGCATGGTCGACGACAAGTGGCACCGCATGCTCAGCCACTACAACATCTGGCAGCGCAGCCACTACTACGCCAACAAGGACGCGATGACGGGCGCGGTGGAGTGCTACACCCCCAGCACCACCCCCATCGGCAAGGACCCGCACCGCGACGACAACGCCAACGGCACCGAGGACGAGTGCGAGGCCGTGACCGAGAAGACCGGCTTCGGCGGCTCGCGCTGCGACACCTTCACCCAGAAGTGCACCCTGCCGTTCCGCGCCCGCGAGGCGAAGCCCATCGCCTGGTACGTGACCACCGGCTCCAACCCCGAGGCCTTCGAGGGCACCGACTGGGCGACCCATGACTGGGACATCGGCCTGCGCATGGCGGTGACCACCGCGCGCCTCGCCGAGTGCAAGGCCACCTCCGACGGCAGCAAGGCGGCGCTGGACGCCTGCGACGCATCCTTCCCCATGTTCAAGGGCCAGATGGACGACATCTGGGAGGCTATCCGCCTGGGCCGCGAGATCGACGACTGCCGCGCGGGCAAGTCCTACGCGGGCGAGGACTGCGACGCGCTGGCCGACCGCCTGGGCAGGGACCACGAGCTGGCCCCGGGCGTCGTCGCCATCGCGAAGATGAAGGAGATGGTCTCGCTCTGCCACAGTCCGGTCGAGGCCAACGACCCCGCCATCT
>CAZAIE010001287.1:0-2276 GCA_964485035.1 uncultured Myxococcaceae bacterium
GGTGCAGCTCCAGCCGGCGCTTCAGGGCGAGACGACGAGGCTCGCCGAGGAGTGGGCCTCGCGCCTCGCCCGCAAGGCCCTCGAGCAGGTGCCCACCACCCCGCTGCCGCAGCAGGTCCTGGAGGAGCCGACCTACCGCGTGCCCCTCGACGGCCGCCCCGCGCGCGGCCCGGCCACGGCGAAGGTGACCCTGGTCGAGTTCGTGGACTACCAGTGTCCCTTCTGCGCCCGCGCCAACGGGACGCTGAAGGAGCTGAAGGAGATCTACGGGGCGTCGCTGCGCCTCGTCTCCCGCCAGAACCCGTTGCCCTTCCACAAGGACGCCCTGGCGGCGGCCAAGGCGGCGCTCGCGGCCCACGAGCAGGGGCAGTACTGGCCCATGCACGACCGGCTCTATGGCGGGCAGCGGGAGCTCGGTCCGGAGGCGCTGGAGGGCCACGCCGCCCAGCTCGGGCTCGATCTCGTCCGCTTTCGCGAGGCGATGGCCTCCGAGCGGGTCCGGACCACCATCGAGGCAGACCAGGCCCTGGCCCGCCAGCTCGGCGCGCTGGGCACCCCGACGTTCTATGCCAACGGCCGGGTCATCAAGGGCGCCCAGCCGCTCGCGAAGTTCAAGGAGGTCATCGACGCCGAGCTCGTGCAGGCCGACGCGGCGCTCGCGCGCGGGGTGCGCCTCGCGGACCTCTACGAGGAGCTGACCCGCGGCGGGCTGCTCCAGGCTCCGCCCAAGCCCGCGCCTTCCCCGAAGCCCGCCGACGCGGAGCGGCTGCCCATGGACGTGCCTGCCTGGAGCCCGGTCGCAGGGCCCGCCAACGCCCGGGTGACGCTGGTGCTCTTCACCGACCTGCAGTGCCCGTTCTGCGCACGCGTGGACCGGACCGTCGCCCAGATCCTCGAGGCCTACCCGCGGGACGTCCGGCTGGTCTTCCGACATCTCCCGCTGGGGTTCCACAAGGAGGCGCGGCCGGCGGCGATCGCCTCGATGGCGGCGCGCCGGCAGGGCCGCTTCTTCGAGTTCGTGCGCAAGGTCTTCGCGAGCCAGAAGGACCTCGCCCCGGGGATCTACGAGGGCTTCGCCCAGGACCTGGGGCTGGACCTCGCGCGCTTCCGTCGTGACCTCCAGGACCCGGAGGTCGCGGCGCAGGTGGACGCCGACGCGAAGTCGGCCGGGAGCCTGGGCGTCACCGGCACGCCCACCTTCCTGCTCAACGGCCAGCGGGTGGTGGGCGCGCAGCCGTTCGAGGCCTTCAAAGCGAAGGTCGACGCGGAGCTGGGGTCTGCTTGTGGAGGTAGGCGTCGGTCCCGAAGCTGATGCGCGCACGTCGCGGGATGGAGCGCAGCGAGACCACCTCGTCCAGCATCTCCAGCGACTCCAGCTCCAGGTCCTCGACGAACTGCACCCCGAAGCCCCAGTTCAGGGTGCCCGGACCGGCGCGCCGCGCCCAGACCACGACGCCGCGCAGGTTCAGCGTCGAGCCCGACTTCAGCGTGATCTGCAGCAGGGCAGGGGAGCCGCGGGCGATGGGCCTGGGCAGGTCGCTGGTCTCCACCTCCACGCCCGCGCCGCCCAGCGAGAGGTCGCGGATGAGGTAGCCGGGAGAGTAGGGCGCATCCTCGGCGGCGCGCAGGTTCATGGGCACGCGCGGGGAGCGGCGGACCCGCTCGCGGCGCTGGGCGTCGAAGACCTGGAAGACCACGTCGTCCAGGCCGCCGCGCTGCCCGGGGGTGTAGGCCACGTTGAGCCGGTACCGCCCGTCCTGGCCCGGCTGCACGGAGAGCACCTCGCCCTCCACCTCCACCGGCTTGCGGATGCCGTGCGTGACCAGCTCGAACACGAACCGCGTCCCCGCCTGCACCGGCTGCGGCACGTTCAGGGTCACGCAGCTGCGGTTCACGCTGCGGGTGAACTCGGCGAGCAGGCTCTCGGGCTTGCGGTAGCCGATGCGGAACCGTGCGGTCCCGTCGCTCATCCGCTGGACCACCAGTTTTCCCAAGCGCGTCGCTCCAGGTTCCCGTTTGCAGTGGCCACAGGATAGCGCCGAGCGCGCCCCGATTCACTTCCTTGCCTGGGATTGCGGGGCCTGCACATAATCGCGGCCACATGATCGTCCAGTGCGCAGCGTGCCAGGCGCGCTTCAAGATTGCCGACGACAAGGTCACCGACCGCGGCGTCAAGGTCCGTTGCCGGAAGTGCTCGACGGTCTTCGTGGTGCGCAAGGAGGCGGCTCCCGCCCCCGACGCCCCGCCTTCCGGCCGGGTCGACACCGGTCCCCGGC
>CAZAIE010001288.1:0-2276 GCA_964485035.1 uncultured Myxococcaceae bacterium
ATCATCGACCGTCAGCAGGTGGGCCCGCTCTCGGCAGCGGACGTCAGGGGCCACATCGAGAAGGGGAAGATCAACTCCCGCGCCTACATGTGGCGCGACGGCCAGGGCGACTGGAAGCGCGCGGCAGACCTTGCAGACCTCGCCGACGCGTTGGCCCCGAAGCCAGTCGCCGCTCCACCCGCGCCTCCTCCGCCTCCGGCCCCCGTCCAGGCGCGGCCTGTTCCCAAGAACGGCAGCGCCCAGCTCCAGCGTCCCGTCGAACCCGAGCCCCAGGAGCGCGTCGAGGAGGAAGAGGAGCGTCCCACCGTCCAGCGCAGTGACCTGGACGTCGCCTCGCTGCTCAGCGCCCCGGGCTTGGATGAGGAGCCCGCAGCGTCGCGTCCGGCGGTCGAGGAGCCTGCGCCCCAGGAGTCCCTGGGCGACAGCGCCGAGCCGACCGCGACCGCCCCTCGAGGCCTCGAGCCGGTGGCTGCTACCCCTGCCTCCAACGGCGACCTGAACAGCCTGCTCTTCGATGGCGCAGCCGAGCCGCCGCCGCACACCAACCCCGCAGGCAAGCCCATCGACCTCGCCTCCGAGATCGCCGGGGACCTCGACGGGAAGGCGAAGGCCGACCCGTTCGCCGCCGTGCCGGACAACCCCAACATCTCCAAGCCCGGGGAGATCGGCGAGCAGACCCGCTTCTTCATGCAGAAGGCGGGCGTCAACCGCCGCAACCCGCCCTGGAAGATCGCCCTCTTCGTCATCCTGCTCATCGGCCTGCCGGTCGCCGTGCTCTACGGACTGTCGAAGTTCAACGTCCCGTTCCTGCAGATCGAGACGGCGGTGGACGAGAGCACCGGCCAGACCGTCACCGCCTCGGTGTTCAGCTCGGAGGGCTTCGGCTCCCTGCGCGACCGCTTGATGGGCAAGAAGCCCGCGCCGGTGACCCCGGTGGTGCCGAAGCAGCCCAAGCAGCCCCGTCCGGTCGCCCAGCCCAAGCCCGACCCCAAGCCCGACGAGGGCCCGGTGGTGGCCAAGCCCGACATCGACATGGGCTCCACCATGACCGACGAGCAGCGCCAGCAGATGAAGGACGCGCTCAACTCCATCGGCAACAAGGGCGGCCCCAAGGTCGACCCGACGCTGCTCGAAGCCTCGCGGCCGCACGTGGACGGGAAGGCCGGCCTCGACGAGAAGGCCATCTCCGAGGTCTACGGCAAGAACGTGAAGGCCTTCCAGGGGTGCGTGGAGACCGAGCTGCGGCGCAACCCCACGTTCAAGGGCGGCAAGGTCAACATCACCATCACCATCGGCAGCTCGGGAGTGGTCACCAAGGCCGCCATCGACAAGGCGGACATCGACCAGTCGGGGCTGGGGGCGTGCCTGAAGGAGAAGGCCAAGCGCATGCTCTTCCCGTCCTTCGAGGGCGACGCCTTCGACGTGGAGATCCCGCTCATCCTCACCAGGGGCGGCTGAGCCGGGGCGGGTATGTTCTTTGACGGCAAACCCCAGCTCCTGCGCGCCTTCCGGGACGGTGACCGCACCGTCTTCCGGGACGTGTACACGGCCTACGGCGAGGCCATCTTCCGGTTCTGCCGCGACCGGCTGAAGAGCGCCGCCGACGCGCGGGACTTGTCGCAGGAGGTCTTCCTCACCGCCTTCAAAGAGGAGACGCGCCTGCGCTTCTCGGGCCTCGGCTCCTTCCAGGGCTTCCTGCTCGGCATCGCCAAGAACCTGCTCCTCCACCGCTACCGCGCCGACCGCGTCCGGGACGCGGGAGCCGACCAGCTGGCCGCGGAGTCCGGCGGCGCCGAGCCGAGCGAGGCCCCGGTGATCGACCGGCAGCTCGAGGAGGAGGCGGTCGACAAGCTGCTGAGCGGCTTCCTTGCCGAGCAGTCGGAGCGCGACCGGAGGTTCTTCCTCGAGCACATGATGACGCGCCCACCCAGGCGCGAGACCGCCGAAAAGTTCGCCATGAGTGAGGACCAGGTTCGCTACCTGGAGAAGAAGCTGCGCGAGAAGGCCGTGGAATACCTCAAGCGCGTCGGGTACTTGGACGTCGCTGGCGCAGAGATTCGCAAGGCGGCGGCGGCCGCACTGCTGCTGCTCCTTTTCGTTCCCACCTTCTGCGGCGCCCCGGAACGTACCAGTGAGGGTGACGAGCCTCACACTGGGAGCCGCAGATGAACGAGCGAAAAGCCAGGGCGCTCATCGAACAGCACTTCGTCGAGGCACTCGCGCCCGCGAAGTTCAAGAAGCTTTGGGAACACGTGTCCAAGTGCGCGCCGTGCAGG
>CAZAIE010001289.1:0-2274 GCA_964485035.1 uncultured Myxococcaceae bacterium
CTCCTGGATCAAGATGGACGGCACCAAGGTGACGGACAAGGGGCTGGCGGCCCTCGCGGGCATGCCGGGGCTGACCTCGGTGGGCGTGGCCAAGACCGCGGTGACGGACGAGGGGATCGCGAAGTTCAAGGAGAAGAGCCCCAAGGCGCGCGTCAGCAAGTAGGCGCCGCCGGGCCGGGAGGATCGTGGCGAGGCCAGTGCCAGCTGGCTGGCAGGCCCCAGCTTCCAGCGGCGTGGCTCCTAGGAATGCGAGGGGAAATCGGTGGCACAAAGCGTGCATTCCCGTCTCTGCCCAACTGGGTAGAGACGAGGGGAGATGAACATATGAACATCAAGGAGCTGATCGGCGCGCTGTCGTTGGCGTGCTGCGTGGGGTGTGGGATCGGTTCCTCGCCTCCCGATGCCGTCGCGGTGGCCCTGGACGCTGGGAGCGACCGCGACGTGGGCGGGGCCTTGGTCCGCGATGCAGCGAGCGCGGACCTCGATGCAGCGGTCCCGGACGTCGATGCAGGGCCAGCGGACGTGGGAGGGCCTGACAGCGGGTGCTTCCTGCGCAACCAGGCCTTCGTGTTCGAGGTCGACCCGGTCGCCACGCCCACGCCCGTGCTCGTGGAGTTGCAGGGGCTGGGGGGCGACGGAACGCTGACCAGCAAGGCCAAGTCAGGCGGCGTGCCGCTGCTGAAGACCTTCTCCTGCCTGGACGAGGGCGAGCTGGCCACCTCGTTCTTCGGTACCCGGCGTGTGTGCACGCTGAGGCAGCAGGCAAACAGCGTCGCCGCGGGGAGCTTCGCCGAGTACCGCGACTGGAAGACCGACGTGGAGGGCGGCTTCGACCCGCGGAACGTGCATCCCGAGGTGAACCTCTACTTCCACGTGCAGAAGCTCTACGCGCTCGTGACCTCGCCAGAGGTCGGGGTGCTCGACCGGCTGCGCAACCGGAAGGGGGAGCCGGTCACGCTCAACCTGGTCGCCAACTACCAGCAGCCCGCTGCGGAGACGGCTCCTGCGCTGAAGCCGGCGCTGTACGCCGCGTACTCCTCGCCGGAGGACCTGGAGATGGGCATGGGCGACTACCAGGGCCTCGCTGGGCTCTCGGGCGCGGTGCTGGTCATGGGCCAGGCCGCGAACGTGGACTTCGCCTACGAGTCGGGCAGCGCGTACCACGAGTTCGGGCACGCGGTGGTGGAGCAGTTGGCCCGGATGAAGGCCGACCTCGTCGACTTCCAGGGTGTCTCCAACATGCCGCGGGCCCTGAACGAGGGGCTGGCCAACACCTTTGCCTTCGTGGGCGACGACAGCCCCGAGCTCAACCAGTACCTGAACCACTTCAACGACGACGGGTTCTCCTTCCCGGCGGATACCGACGCGGTCTTCCCCCAGTCCCAGAACGGTCACCCGGTGGGCGACGGAGACCCGGTCCTGGGGGCGAACTGGCGCCTCTACCGGCTGATGCTCGACCAGTGGGGCGGAAGCCCGAAGGCGTTCTTGCGGCTGGTGCTGAAGACCCTCGAGGCCCTGCGCGCGAAGGCCGGGAGACCGACGTTCAAGGACTACGCGGACGGACTGCTGGCGGTCATGGCCGGGGAAGGGCTCGAGGCGCGGGTCCCGGCGGCGAAGGCCGTGCTCGAGGCGCACGGCCTGTTCAATGAGCGGCGGGTCGTGGACATCACCGGGTATCGCAATGCCGACCTCCACCTGCTCTTCCTGGGCTCGGGCCAGGACGCAAGGTGGAACACCACGATCGAGCTGATGGAGGAGGGAGAGCAGGTAAGCCTGCGCACCGCGAACGTCCAGCACTCGGTGGTGGTCCCGCCGGGCGCGACGCGCCTGCAGCTCAGGGCGCGACTGGTGGAGCAGGCGCAGATGGGCACTCCGGGCGACTTCGACTGCCGCCTGCTGGTGCGCAAGGACCAGCCCATCGAGTTCTCGTGGGACTCGCAGGGGAGCGCCAGCGTGGCGAAGGACTCCACCCTGGCCCCGGTGGTCTCCCCCGACGCGCCGCGACCACCGCTTGCGACCTGGACTCTGGAGGGGCTTGCCCCGGGCAGCGTCTACTACCTGCAGTTCGCCAACTTCGGGGCCACCGAGGGCCTGCTCGCGGGCCTGGACGTCCAGCTGCAGTGATCCTGCCTGGGCGGGGAAGGTGCCTTCGGATGTCGGGGGGCAACCGCCCGGGCGAATCATGTCCGTGAGGCGTCCCGAGTCGTGGCAGAGTCCGCACGACCCGGGCGCGAACTCCTCGCAGAACGAGCAGGACAACCGCCACTTCGCGCG
>CAZAIE010001290.1:0-2273 GCA_964485035.1 uncultured Myxococcaceae bacterium
GAAGGGAGAGGGGCCGGGCGTCAGCCCATCTGCGCCGAGCGCCACCACTTCACGTGCTCGGTCTCCAGCGCGCGGCGGTCGGGGAACTTGAAGTGGAGGACCCGCTGCTGGTCGCCCAGGTAGAAGCCGCGGTTCACGGTGCGGTAGAGCGAGTGGATGTCCGGGGTGCGGGAGACGGTCTTGCTGGGCTTGCCCGGCCGCCCGCGCACCTCCTCGAGGCAGCTCACCACGTGCGCGGGGTCGTCATAGGGCAGGTAGCCCGCGAGGTGTCCGCCCTCGTGGTCCAGCATCAGGTCCGCGAAGAACAGCTTGGGGAGGCACAGCGCCTCCTTGGGGTCGGTCATGAACTTCGCGAACGCCGAGGGCTTGAGCCCCGAGGCGATCAGCGGGGTCACCGGGCAGAGCTCCTGGTACAGGAACTCGTTGGCGGCGGGCCCGTCGTCCACCGCCTGCGGCGCGATGTCCAGCGTGCGGCCGTCCACCGTGACCAGGTGCAGCGACTTGACGGAGTCGAGGTTCAGGTTCTCCAGCACCCGGTAGATGGAGATGTACTTGCTGGCCTTGGGGCTGCCGTCGGTGTGGGGGGCGCAGCGCTGCTCCAGGTTCTCCAGCCGGAACGCGCCGGGGGCGAGCTTCGCGCGGTCCACCTCGAAGAACATCAGGCTGCCGCGGGTGAGCTTCCGGGTGCCGGTGGCCATGTAGCGGCCGAACGCCTCGGGGTCGAGGTGCGAGGCGATGAGCGCCTCGCTGCGGTAGCACAGCGAGTAGAGGCGGATCTCCATGTGGACCTCCTTGAGCGGGTGGGCTCGTCCTCCCCGGCCGGGTGGCCAGGGAGGGCAGGGCCTTCAGGGAACTGCCTGCTGCGGTGCGCGGAGGCTCAGCCCTCCGAGCGAACCCATTGCGACGGAATCGGCGAGGGGAAGCGCCACGCCACGATGTGCTCGCGGTCGGCGAAGAACAGCCCGCCCTCGTTCGGGTCGGCGTAGCCCTCCCAGTCCTGGAACGGGACGCGGTTGAGCAGGTTGCCGGAGGCGAGCGTCTTGGTCTTCTTCGTCTTGGCGTGCAGCTCCTTCACCGAGTCGGTGAGCACGCTCTCGGCCACCAGCTGGCGCTGCTCGATGCCCACCACCTCGGTGAAGCAGACGGTCCGGAAGATCTTCCCTGGACGGTGAGTCGCGTACCAGGCGTACTCGGCGGGGGTGAGGTTGGAGAGCACCAGCATCTCCAGCGGTGCGAGCGTCATGTAGTAGCGGGCCACGCGCTCCTTCACCGGCGGCTCGCCGATGCGCTTGGCGATCTCGTCGGGGGAGAGCGACTCGTCGCAGCCGTGGTTGGTGAACTTCATGATCTCCGACGGCCCCTTCAGCTCCAGCGCGCGGCCGCTGGTCTTCACCAGGTAGCAGCGCTTGGGGGCGTCGATGGGCACGCAGTGCAGCACGTTGTTGGAGAGCGCGGTCTTGGTCTTCTTGCCGCCCTCCGCGGACTTGAGCGCCTTGGCGGTGTCTGCCGCCGCGTCGCGCCACTCGCCCTCGGGCTGGAAGTTGAACGACGCCTTCCCGTCGGCGTGCGGCAGGTCCAGGAACACCGACCGGCCCTGGAAGTACTTCGCGGAGCCGGGACTGCGGTGCCACCCCAGGCCTTCGATGCCGAGGCTGGTGGCCAGCAGCGCACCCTGCGGGAGGGTCGCGACCAGGCTGATCTGGGGTGCTGCGTCCTTCGTCGACATGCGCATCCACCTCTGGGGCCTACGGGTTCGCCAACCGCCGCGAGACTAGGTCCCCCTTCCCGAGAGGGTCAAGTTGCGGGCACTTCCCGTGTCCCGGGGCCGGGATACGCCGGGGTTCGAGGCTGGCGAACCCAGTCCTTGGTGGCCTAGAGTGCGAGGCTTCCTGGCCGCTCACCCCGAAGCTGCGATGCCCTGGCTCGCCCTCGTCGGCCCCGAGATCGAAGAGAACCTCAGCCTTCGCTACCTCGCGAGCGCGCTCGCGGCGGCGGGGTTCGACTCCCGAATCGTGGCCTTCGACCGGCCCGAGGACCTGCCGCGGGTGTTGGACCAGGTCCTCTCCCTCTCGGAGCAGGCCCCGCTCGCGGTGGCGGTCTCGCTGGCGTTCCAGTGGCGGGCGCTCGACTTCCTGGCGCTGGCGATGGCGCTGCGGGAGCGCGGCTACCGGGGCCACGTGACTGCGGGCGGGCACTTCGGGACCTTCGCGGCGGCCGAGCTCCTGCGCGACTTCCCGGAGCTGGACAGCCTCTGCCGGCACGAGTCGGAGGAG
>CAZAIE010001291.1:0-2271 GCA_964485035.1 uncultured Myxococcaceae bacterium
CGTGAAGGATGCGCTGGGCTGGTGAAATCGATCCTAAGTTTCGCGAGGGTCAGTAGACCGCGCGAGTGAAGGCAACAGCCTCGATGCCGGTCTTCTCAACGAATTGGGTCATGTCGTCTTTGTATTTGCCCAGTTCGCAGGAACTGAAGATGACCAAGCGGTCCTTGAGCACCTTGAATGCATTGATGGCTTGGGAATCCAACAGCCTCGAGCCTGCGCGATCCTTGGGCTTGAGGTAGATGCGCGCATCGTCCCGCTTCGAGCCTTTCCGGGTATTTTCGGTCGAGGAACCATGCGCGCTCACAATCACGAAGGCTGGCGCGAGTTGCTTGAGGTTCATCATTTCGCACGCATCTGCCAACTCCTTGAGTCCCCATACCGTCTTTGCGTGGACCTCGACGTTCATCGTGTTCGCCCACTCGCGCAGAAAGCGCACCTCGGAACGCACTGACGCGGTGTCGGAGTCGAGAGCGCCCTCGAGGTGGACGATTGGAGGACCTCTCACCATGCGAAGCTGCTTCTTTGCAACTGGCACAGCCCTCTTGGAGCCGAGCCAACGCACCATCGCGTTGTGTGGAATCGTCTCGACGACGAAACCGTGCTTCTTCGCGCCTTTCATTGATACCCATGAATTGCTGCTTATCGCCATCGTGGTCCTCATTCAGCCTAGGAGTTCAAGGTGAAGATGGTGAAGATGGTACCTCTCGAACATGAGGAAGGCTCAGGAAGCGGGGCGGGAGAACGCTTCCAGTCTTCCTGAAAAATTCTACCTGGAGCGAGCCTGGGCCATGCCTGTCGCGATGATGGTTGCCCTGGCCGACGAAGACTCGGCGAAGGCCACGCCCGTGGTGATCAGCGCGTCCGTAGCAGCCTCGCAGCGAAGCCTCTCCAGGGCGCCATCGAGCTCCTGTGCGGAGAAGCTTCGAGGGACGGTCAGGTTGACGAGGAGGCCGGTCGCCCCGCGGATCGAGGTGTCCTCAAGAAGCGGACATCGCAGTGCGGACTCGACTGCAGCAGCTCCACGGTCGCCCTCCGACGCGGTGCCCGTAGCGATTACCGCGGTCCCAGCGTCCTGTAGAACGCGGCGGGCATCGGCGAAGTCGACGTTGATGTAGCCAGGCTGCTGGATGACCTCGACGATGCTCTGCACCGCGTGAAGCAGGACCTCGTCCGCACGGCGGAATGCCTCGAGCATCGAGACCTTCGGGGGTAACTCGCTCAGCAGGTGCTGGTTGGGGATGACGATCACGGTGTCGGCCGCTTCGCGAAGCTGCTCGATGCCTGCGAGCGCGTGGGCGGCACGCCGCCGCCCTTCGAACCCGAACGGCCGACTGACCACCGCGACGACCAGGGCGCCTTCCTCTCGCGCCACCTCGGCAACGACCGGCGCCGCACCGGTCCCGGTGCCTCCACCCATGCCCGCTGCGATGAAAACCAGGTCGGAGCCCCGCACGACGCTCGCGAGCTCCTCGCAGACCTCCTCGGCGGCGCGGCGACCGACAGCAGGCCTCGCCCCAGCGCCGAGTCCGCGTGTGGTGGTCGGGCCCAGATGGACCTGGCGAGTCGCGGGGTGCCGACCGAGCGACTTCACGTCGGTGTTGCACGCGACGACCTCCGCGCCCTCCAGCCCAGCGCGGATCATGTTGGCGGCGGCGTTGCAGCCGGCGCCGCCGACACCGAGGACGCGGATGGTTGCGCGAGAGGGCATCGTCCAAGAGTCGCCGCGGACCGCTTCGGATTCCGGAGCGGTCACTCGTCGAGCGAGGTGGAGAGCTGCGGCAAGTACACGCGGAGCTCGGAGCCGTCGGATTCGAAGGCGTCAGCGGGCGGACGACCTTCGTAGCTGAGCCCCTCGAGGAACTTCCGTCGCAACGACGCGAGCTCACGTTTGGTCAGTGGCTTGCCATCGACACGACGGACCTCGAGATGCTCGATCGTGTTCTTGGCGTACTCGAAGCACTCGTCGAGCAGATCCTCCCAGGGGATGTCCGCCACGTCGTCGACCACGAGCCACCTGCTCGACAGGTCGAAGTCCACGAACGAGATCTCGTACCGGCCCGCGGATTCCGTACGGCGGTAGGTCTGAAGCCCGACCAAGACCTGTGCCTGCGTCTCTGCAACCCACAGGTCCATCAGCGCTGCGGCCGTGCGGACGAGCGCGACCGTATCATCGACGGCGCGCAGCTTTGCGCGTCGTGACGGCGTGTCGAGAAAGAGTAACCGCTGCACGAACGCCGTCTTCCGCTCGACGTGAGCGCGCTGCACATTGCC
>CAZAIE010001292.1:0-2271 GCA_964485035.1 uncultured Myxococcaceae bacterium
CTTCGGGATGGGCTCGGCGGTGCTCTGGGGCACAGTCATCGCGGTGCTGGCGTTCCTGCCCATCGTCGGCGCGTCGGTCGTCTTTTTGCCCGCCGCCGCGTACCTCGCGCTGAGCGGCAGACCCGGACTGGCCGCCGGGTACCTCGTCTACAACCTCGTCTACGTCGCGGTGCTGGAGTACGGGCTCAAGCCCAGGCTCATCGGCGAGGGCACGCGGATGCACGCGGTGCTGGCGTTCTTGAGCATCCTCGCCGGCATCAAGCTGTTCGGGGTCCTCGGCCTGTTCTACGGGCCGCTGGTGATGACCATCTTCCTGGCGCTGGTGGAGATCTACCAGGAGCGCTACCGGGCCGACCTGGAGGACCGCGGCGCCGGGATCTGATCACCCCGCGAGCAGCCGCCCGAACCGCTCGCGGGCTCCCGCGTCGATCGCCGGACCGTGACCGGGGTACAGGCGCTCGAAGGGCAGTCCGCGGGAGAAGAAGGCGCGCAGCGAGCGCAGCGCGAGCGGCAGGTCGCTGGTGAAGGTGGGGTGCGGCAGGCAGAGCGCCGTCTTCACCGTCAGCGGCGGCACGGCGTTGAGGATCATGTCGCCCGAGAAGAGGCTGGCGCCCGGCGCGTGCCAGAAGAACGCCGAGCCCTCGGTGTGCCCGGGCATGGCCAGCACCTCGAGCCCGGCGATGCGCTGGCCATCGACGAGCGCGCGGGTCGAGGGGCACCGGGCGGGCGCGCGGTTCTCGAACTCGGTGAGCATCGCCGCGAAGACCCCCGACTCGCCGCGGGGCATGCGCGGCCGGGGCGCATCGCCTCGCAGGACCGCCGCGTCGGGCCCGAGCGCGTGGATGGGCACCTGGTGGCGCTGGGCGAGGAAGGCGGCGTTGCCCGCGTGGTCGGAGTGGCGGTGGGTGAGCAGCACGCCCGCGAGCCGGCCGGGCGAGAGCCCGTGGCGGGCGAGGGCACGGAGCAGCACGCGGCGCTCGACCGGGTGGCCGCAGTCGACGAGCCAGTGGCCGTCGGACCCTGCGTCGAGGAGCCACACGTTGGAGATGCGCAGCGGGAGTCGGACGACCTTCAGCATGCCGCCGCCTCCTCGATGAGCCGCACCGCGGTGGCCACGCCGTCCTCGGCCCGCATCCGCGCGCCCAGCGCCTGCGCGCGCGGCCGCATCCCGGGCTGGGACAGGACCTCGCCTATCCGCGCGGCCAGCGCTTCCGGGGTCGCCTTGCGGCGCAGGAGGTGACGCGGCGCCACGCCCAGGCGGCGCAGGGTCGCGCCCCAGCCGATCTGGTCGGCGGCGAACGGGACGATGACCGAGGGCACCCCGGCGAGCATCGCCGCCTGCGTGGTGCCCGCTCCTCCGTGGTGCACGACGCAGGCGCTGCGCGGGAAGAGCTCGTTGTGCGGCGCACGGCCCACGGCGAAGACCGTCTCCGAGCCGGGCACCTGGGAGACGTGCGCGTCCGGCACCTGGATGATCGTCCGCACGCCCGCGCACTGCGCCGTCCGCACCATCAGGTCGATGGACTCCGCGGTGATCGCCGGGTCGAGCGAGAGCATGCTGCCGAAGGTCATGAAGACCGGCGGAGGTCCTTCGAGGAAGCGGGCGAGCTCGTCGGACGGAGCCCACGCCCGCGCCCGCTCCGGCAGGTCGAGGAAGCCCACGACGTGCGCGTTGGCCGGCCAGTCCGGCGGCTGGGGGACCAGCGTCGGGGAGACCGAGGCCAGGACCACTTTCGACGAGGCGAAACCGTCCCCGAAGAGCCTGCGGACCTGCGGAACCTGCGTCTGGGCGCGCAGCGCGTTCACCTGGGGTCGCAGCATCCGCTCGGCGACGCGCACCGCGAGCCACCAGCCCGCCCGGTTCATCAGCGGTCCCAGGGAGGGGAAGCCAGGCGGTGCGTACGTGCGCGACGGCAGCATCGGCGCGGTGAGCACGGTGGCGTAGGGCACGCCTGCCTCGAGCGCGGCGGTGGCCAGCGGGTGGTGCAGGAAGTAGCCGACCAGGAAGTCCGACTCGCGGGCGAGCCGGCGCGAGGCCTCGAACATCGGCGCGACCAGCGGCTCGAAGAAGCGGGTGAGCACGCAGCGGATCTGCGCGAGCGGGTCGCTCATGTGGAAGATCTCGCGGGCGACCGAGGCGACCTCGTCGGGGCGGGCCCGGAACCAGTCGCCCGCCACGTCCCGCGCCTCGAAGCCGCAGGCCTGCGCGAGCGGGGAGTAGTCCCGGCCCTCGATGTTCGTGTACGCGAGCGTGACCGCGTGGCCTCGCGC
>CAZAIE010001293.1:0-2266 GCA_964485035.1 uncultured Myxococcaceae bacterium
TCAGCGGATACATCGGGTTGATATGGGAAAGGCGCCTTGTTTGTCCTTGGCGCGAGCGTAGGCTCCCTGCCGGAGGGCACGCATGAACCTGCTGTTCTTCCTGGAAGACGAAGCCGAGCGCAAAGCGCTCTCCGAAGCGGCGTACTCCCGGAGGCACCAGTACAAGTTCGCCACCAGCATCGAGGACGTCGACCGGCTGCTGGAGCAGGGGCGCTTCGACGCCCTGGTGACCCGGAAGGGCGCGCGCGAGCTGGCGTTCCGGCGCCTGGAGCAGGTGCTGCAGAAGCGGGCGCCACAGCTGAAGGTGTACCTGCGCGGCCTGGAGACCTCCGAGGCCGGGGAGGGAAGGGTAGGGCTCGGAGGCCTGGAGGCGGGCGCGGCCATCGAGGCCGTCGCGCTCGACTTCGGCGAGGTCCCGCCTGCGGAGCTCTCGTTCGACCTCATCGAGACGGTCGCCTCGCGGCGCCTGTGGAAGGCGGCCTACGCGCGCTCGTACAAGACCGGCCGCGAAGGCATCGTCATGTTCCTGGAGGTCTCGGGCGAGGACCTCGAGCCGGAGCTCAACCGCGTGGTCGGCATCCAGCACCCGCTGCTGCCCAAGCTCCTCGAGTCGAGCCTCGAGGACACCTACCTCCTCTTCGAAGTCCCGCAGGACGGCCAGACTCTGCGCCGGGCGGTCCAGCGAGCAGGCGGGAGCGTCGACCCGGAGGTCGCGCTGGCGCTGGCCTGCCAGCTCGCCGACGCGCTGGCCGCGCTCCACGCCGGAGGCGTCCTGCATCGCTGGCTCGACCTGGACGTCGTCTGGCTGGCGCCGGACGGGACGGTGCGCCTGCTGTTCGCGGGCGTCGCCGGGCTCGCCGAGGGCATGGGCCGCAACTCGCGCGGCCCGGGGTGGGCCACGGCCCTGCCGATGAACGACCTCGCCCCGGAGGAGCTGCGGCAGCTCCCTGCGTCCCCTGCGCTCGACGTCTACCGGGCGGGCCAGCTGGTCTACCAGCTCGTGGCGGGCCAGCTCCCGTTCCGCTACACCGACCACTTCACGACGGCCAAGGCCATCCTCGAGCAGACGGCGCCGCCGCTGGACGCTCCGCCGCGCGTCGCCGAGCTCGTCGCACGGACCCTGCGCAAGGAGCCCGAGGAGCGACCCGAGGACGGCGCCGAGCTCCGGCGCGAGCTGGATGCGTGCCGTTCAGGCTCCGCGATCGCACGCCTCTTCAAGGCCCCGAAGCCGCCGCAGCAGGTGGTGGCGACCTGGCTGCGTTCGCTCGCGTAGGGACTCGAGACCTCACTTCGCTCCGCCAGGCTCGGTGCGGTCGAGGAGCGGCTGAGGCTCGCGAGGGCGGCAGCCGCTCCGAACGCTGCCTACGAGCGAGGTTGACCGTTCCCCAAGGCTTGTCGATGCTCGGGGCATGACCCTCAATCTCGAGATCCAGCGGGACCAACTGCGCGGCTCCACCAAGCCCGAGGAGGAGGGCTTCCACTCCCGCGCGATGGACAAGGTGAAGGGGCTCATGGAGGGCACGAAGAAGCTCACGGCTGGCGCGTTCACCTGGGTCGGAGCGATCGACCACGGCCTGGGCATCGTCGAGAAGATCGGGAGCGCAGCCATCGCCATCGGCCAGGCGTTCGTCCACGCCGCGGAGAGCGTGGGACGCCTCATCTACAGGTTCGGCGAGCTCGCGGTCGAGGCGGCGTCCGCGAAGGAGAACACCATCTTGACCTTCAAGGCGCTCGTCGGGAGCGAGAGCGCCGCCGAGGCAATGGTGGAGTCCCTGGAGCGGCTGTCGTACGTGTCCCCGTTCTCGTCGGACCAGCAGGTGGGCCTGGGGCGCAAGCTCCTCGCCGGCGGGTTCGGCGCGGAGCAGGTCTCCACGCTCCTGCGAGCGATCGGCGACGCGGCGGCCGCGACCGGGGCGGGCTTCGCGAAGGCGGACGAGGCCGTCGACGCCATCCGGCGCATCCGTGCCGAGGGTGCGCTCAGCACCAAGACGCTTCGGGCCCTCCACGAGGCTGGGGTGCCCACCGGCGCGGTCTACGAGCGGCTGGGCGAGGTCTTCGGGGTCACCGCGAAGCAGGCGCGCGAGCTCGTGAAGGCGGGCAAGGTCGACTCGGCCAACGGCCTCTTCGCCATCGTCGGCGCGGTGAAGGACGTGCGGTCTGGCGGCGCGCTGGGCACGGCGGCCGAGCGGTACGCGACCGAGACCATCTCGGGGCTGAGGAAGAGCATCGCGGACAAGAAGGAGGAGCTGTTCGGCGACATCTTCAA
>CAZAIE010001294.1:0-2266 GCA_964485035.1 uncultured Myxococcaceae bacterium
ACGTGGACTCCGGGGTGCACGTTCCGGCAGTTCCCCAGCGGATAGAACCCGTTCCTCAATCCTTTCGCTTCCGCCTCGTAGAAGTGCCGCATCCCGCGCAACTCTCCCCCCAGCGGATGCGTCACGCTCCCGCGCACCAGGTTCACTCGCGCGAAGCGAAGGCCCTCGTTGTACGTCGTCTTCACCAGGTCATCCCATTTCGGAAGGCGGTCGAAGGCCCGCAAATCGGTCGGCAACTCCGCCCGAATTGGCGTCGCCCACGAGGACCGACTCGGCGTCGGGTCATTCCGTCGCGCCCCCCGGTGCCCCACGAATCCGTCGGAGGGCCGCTTCACGAAGGCATTCGCCTCCACAGTCAGGCATCGACCGTTTTCATCCACGTCGATGATGAAGAAGGTGTGCCCACCGTGCCGGTTCGTCCGCCGATCGAAGGAGTAGCCCTGGCACACGCACCACTCCCCGGGCCCGGGCTGGTCGCCTTCCTCTGCGAGAGCAGCCAGACCAGCCGCGCTGTAGGCGAAGACCGGGGAGTATTTAGCCGCGGGGCGATCGCCGGTGGGCGCGCACATCGCGTCGTTGTGCCACTCCAGAGTCCACTTGCTGAACTCAAAGTGTTGCATCGCCGCGCCGATCAGCACCGCTTCCACGAATTGGCAGCAATTCGTGCACTTGCGAATTGTCAGAGCCGCTTCGTTGCGTGCCTTCGTCTCGACGGAAGGAAAACCCCACGACAGCGGCGGTCTCGGCTTTGGTGCTGCCTCCCCCCCCCTCTCTGCTGCCAAATACCGCTGGTTTGCCTGCTCAAGCCACTCGGACGGATAGCTCGGTCCTGGCGCTGCATTTTCGTCGAGACGGTATTCCCACCCAATGAATCGCGCAACCCAACTCCAGAGCTCCCCCCTCTCAAACCGCACCATCACGGCCTGACTCCCGACCCATTCGACGGCGGGCCATTTTCCGCCGCCGTTGGCCGCTTCTCGTCACCGACAACAACGACTACGTCATAATCCCAGGCCCCTGGCCACCTCAAGACCTCAACCTCGCCGATCGTGCCCGAGAGCACCTTGGCGACCTCGATTGCTCTCTGCTTCATGCTTTCCCCAACATAGAAAACCTCGGTGTATCGCCTTGGCCGCTTTGCAGGGGGCCCCATAAACACTCGAAATGAGCAATTGAAACTATTGAGATTGTACAGCAGGCTCTTGCAGCGATACGAAGGCAGACCAGTCAACTCCGCTTTCACATCGCTAAGCATCCGTTCTCTCTTCGTTGAAGGCAGTATCTCCAGCAGATAGCCAGTATCCCCACCTCCCGCCGCGCCACAGCGCCTCATCTTCTCCCGCGGTCTCAGGACAGAGCAGCTCACGCTTCCAACTCGATTTTCATCCTGATCTCGCACAACAAGGGAAGATGAGTCCACATACAAGACGCGCAAGACGAATAGCCGATTCGGAATCGAGACAATCCGTTTCTCCGCAACCTGATTCAAGTCGTCAACCGGACCCAGAGGGGCACCGGCAAGTTGCGGCAGATACCAGCACTCGTAGTCACAGCGAAATCGAATTTCGGTGTTGGTCACCTCGAATCCGTTTGCTTTGTCAACACAGGAGCACATCTTCGTTTCAGGAAACTGTTGCAGATAGTCGACACGCCCCGATGCAAAAGAATATGGCCCAACCTCCACCTCTCCTGCGTCGAGAAACGCCTGGATTTTCTCCTTGGTCGCCTTTCCCTTCGCCAACTCATAGATCGGAAACAGATCCGCTGCGGATGCGTGCGTTCCCATGCACACCAACATGACTACCGCAACCGAGTTCAGCAGGCGCATCGTTGCCTCCATCCTCTCTCCGGCCGTCCCTCCACGCCTTCCTAATCCCCTCGCCCCGGTCCACCGTCAGGTACGGCTCGCCGAACGTCACCACCTGGTTCGTCTCCAGCCGCTCGAACAGCTCGTCCACGTCCTTCTCCGGCGGCCGGAGCACCACCTCCACCCCCGTCAGGTCCAACGTCTCCACCCCGCTCCGGTCCTCCTTGAAGACCTGGTACTTCGCCCCTTCTCCTGCTTCACCTCTCCCGGCTTCGCGCTCTTCTCCGACAGCCAGCGTCTCACCCGGTAGCGCGCGTCCCTCTCGTCCACCACCGTCACCGACCCGTACCGCTCGTACATCCAGTTCATCCACGTCACTTCGCGCCACAGCCCGGAGTCCGCGCCCCCGGCGAAATCGCGCGCCATCAAGTGCAGGTACAGGCTGTAGAACTCCCTCGC
>CAZAIE010001295.1:0-2266 GCA_964485035.1 uncultured Myxococcaceae bacterium
GCTGGGAGGAGTGCTGCCGCCTTGGGTTTCGTCGGTGCTCATCGCGTGTTTCCAGTAGCCGAGTGTGAGACTGCCCCCGTCTTTGGGGCGGCGGAGCCTAGCGCATCGGGCAGGCCGTGGCTAGGAAGTGCGCGGCGCGGCCAGGCACCCCGGCGGGGCGTCAGAAGCGAGCGACGAAGACCGGCGTCGCCGGAGCCAGGGTCACTGCAGCCCGCCGCCCGCGCGACTCCAGCCGGCGCTGCAGTTCGTCCCGTTCCTCGAGCAGGCACGAGCGCTGGAGCTCGGCGATCAGCCGGACGACGCCCACCACCATCGCGACCGCTGCGCTGAGGACCGCGCCCGTCCCCATCGCCACGAGCAGGGAGTCGAGGAGGTCCTTCCCCCCGGAGGCGTAGACCGGCAGACCCGCCATCAGCCCGAGGAGCGCTCCCACGCCTGCGCTGGCGGCGATCCCCAGGAGTGTCCGGCCGAGGAGTCGGCCCGGGCTGGTGCGCTCGTCGAGGGCGCGGAGTCTCAGGTCGGTGTCGGCGAGGAGCCGGCGCAGACCGGCGGCCTCCACGGCCAGCGTTTGGGGCGGCTCGGAGGCGACGAGCGACAGTCCCTGCGACAGGCGGCTCGGAGGCGCGGGTTCGAAACCGGTGTCAGGCAGCCCCGGAGTGGCCAGCAGCATGACGACCAGGAGACCCGCGCACGCCATGACAACTCCTCCTTCCTCCAACGTCCGGCGGCGGACGCTGGCCCGCGCGCCCGGCAAGCGATCCTTCATCGGCCTTGCCTGGCCCCAGACCGCCGCCTAGCATCGCGCGCTTTCCACTCCGGAGGTCGGGATGAGGGTCAAGGTCCTGTTCCACGACGGCTGCTTCGACGGCGCGGCCAGCGCGGCGGTCTTCACCCGCTTCTTCCGGGAGCGCATCGACGCGGGCGCCGAGTTCGCCTACCAGGGCCTGGCCCACAAGAGCAACGGCCCGCTCGACCCCACGCTGTTCGACGGCGACGAGAACGCCATCGTCGACTTCCGCTACTCGGTCGCGCCCAAGCTCACCTGGTGGTTCGACCACCACGTCTCCGCCTTCCCCAACCCCGGCGAGGAGGCGCACTTCCGCGCCGACGCCACCGGGAAGAAGTTCCACGACCCGGAGGCCAAGAGCTGCACCCGCTTCCTGGCGCGCACCGCCCGCGAGCGCTTCGGCTTCGACGAGGCCCCGGTCGCCGAGCTGGTGCACTGGGCGGAGATCATCGACGGGGCGCTCTTCCCCGACGCCCGCACGGCCGTGCGCCTCGAGGAGCCGGCCCTGAAGCTGATGCTCGCCATCGAGGCCAACCCCGGCCCGGCGTTCATCCCCCGGCTCATCGGCGACCTGCAGCGCCGCCCGCTCGCCGAGCTGGTCGCCGCCGACTACGTGGCCGAGCGTCTGGCCCCGCTCCTGGAGCGCCACTTCAGGGTGGTGGAGCTGGTGCGCGGCCGCGCGCGGCTCGACCGCGGGGTGGTGTTCTACGACGTCGCGGACCAGGACGTGGGCGCGCTCAACAAGTTCATCTCCTACGACCTCTTCCCCGACGCCCGCTACTCGGTGACGGTGAGCCAGCACCCGCACCGCGCGAAGATCTCCGTGGGCTCCAACCCCTGGGCGCGGCAGAAGCGCACCCATGACCTCGCGCGCCTCTGCGAGCGCTATGGCGGCGGCGGGCACCCGGTGGTGGGCGCGGTGAGCTTCCCGGCCGAGGAGCTGGAGAAGGCGCGCGCCGCCGCCCGGGAGATCGTCTCGGCGCTGCAGCAGGGCTGAGCCGGATGCCTCGTCCCCAGCGCCAGCGCCCGTCCGGCCGGGCCATGAAGCGACAGGCCATCGGCCTGGGGGCGTTTGCGCTGCTGGTCGCGTTCCTGTACTGGCTCGCCGAGGGGGTGTCCCCCGAGATGCTGGGCCTCTCCGAGGAGGGCACCAGCCTTGCGTCTCTGGCCGGGGGACCCGACGCTGCTGCGCCCCTGCCCGCGCCGGCGCTCGCGCGCGGGTCGGCGGCTGCCGGGGCCGGCGAGGCGCCCGACTGGCCGACCGGCTTTGGGGAGGAGCAGGAGCCAGCGCCCGCGACGGACCCCGGGGAGAAGGCCGTCCGGGACGTGCTCGGGGCGGCGCGGATCGGCGCGCAGGTGGACGTCTCGACCTTCCTGCAGCAGAACGCCGAGCTCGCGGCCCGCCACGTCGGCCGGTTCTGCGAAGAGGCCGCCGAGCTGACCCAGTTCCCCTTCGGGCGCGAGCGGCCGGCGCAGGGG
>CAZAIE010001296.1:0-2266 GCA_964485035.1 uncultured Myxococcaceae bacterium
ACCTGGCTCAGGGGGATGGGCGCCATCGGAGCCTGGGTGTCGGTCTGCAGCTGGCCGGGGGCGAACGAGCGGGAGTGCTCCGCCACGTCGTAGATGCCGTTCAGGAGGTTGCGCAGCATCTCCTTGTGCTGCTCCTCCATGAGCTCGCGCACGACCTGGGCGAGGTTCTCGGCTGCCACGATGTCCGCGTAGGACGTCTTCTTCGAGGCCAGGATGTTCCCGCCCACGAAGAGGTGCGTGATGATGTGTGGGTTGTTGACGCCCGAGTCCTCGGTCTGGATGTGGTACTGCTTCCCCTTGTGCTTGATGTTGTGGTTGAAACCGGTGACGGCTTTCTTGAAAACGGTCATGACTTCCTGGGCTTAGGCGACGCCGTCTCGGCGGGGAAGGGCGTGAGTTGGCCGTAATCTAGCCGGACGCGTGGAGCGCGGCAAGCCGCGCTTAGGTCGTCCTCGGCACCCCCGGAAAACGTGGTCTCGTCCTTGTCGGGTTAGGGGCGTTGGGGTAAGTCTTCGCGTTCCTTTTTTCCAGGAGACTCCATGTCCCAGCACGAGACGCGCGAGCAGACCATCGCCCGGCTTCAGCAGCTCGCCAAGGGCTTCCGCGCCGACATCATCGAGATGCTCGAGAAGGCCGGCAGCGGACATCCCGGCGGCAGCCTGTCGGTCATCGACATCGTCGCCGCCCTCTACTTCCACAAGATGCGCCACGACCCCAAGAACCCGTCGTGGGCCGACCGCGACCGGTTCGTGCTCTCCAAGGGCCACGCGGTCCCCGCTCAGTACGCGGCCATGGCCGGCGCCGGCTACTTCCCCAAGAGCGAGCTCGCCACCCTGCGCGAGCTGGGCTCCCGGCTGCAGGGCCACCCGGTCAACTCCGCGCTCCCCGGCATCGAGGCCTGCACCGGCTCGCTCGGCCAGGGCCTCTCCGTCGCGCAGGGCATGGCGATGGCGTCCCGCATGGACGGCGGCAAGTTCCACGTCTGGTGCGTGATCGGCGACGGCGAGATGCAGGAAGGGCAGATCTGGGAGGCGGGCCTCTCCGCCGCCAAGTACGGCCTCGACAACCTCACCTGCATCCTCGACTACAACAAGGGCCAGATCGACGGGCACGTGAAGGACGTGATGCCCGTGGAGCCGGTCGCGGACAAGTGGCGGGCCTTCAACTGGCACGTCCTCAGCATCGACGGCCACGACTACGGGCAGATCCTCGACGCGCTGGACGAGGCGTCGAAGACCAAGGGCAAGCCCACGTTCATCATCGCCAACACCGTGAAGGGCAAGGGCGTCTCCTTCATGGAGGACAAGTGCGAGTGGCACGGCGCTACCCCCAACAAGGACCAGGCGGCCAAGGCGCTCGCCGAGATTCGCAAGTAAAGGAACCGACCCATGCCAGCCAAAGCAACCCGCGAAGTCTTCGGTGAGAGCGTCGCGGCCCTCGGGGCCAAGTACCCGCAGATCGTGGTCCTGGACGCCGACCTCTCCAAGTCCACCAAGTCCGACTCCTTCGCCAAGAAGTTCCCCGACCGCTTCTTCGAGATGGGCATCCAGGAGGCGAACATGGTCGGCGTCGCCGCCGGCCTCGCCCTCTGCGGCAAGGTGCCCTTCATCTGCTCGTTCGCGTGCTTCGTCACCGGCCGCTACGACCAGATCCGCATCTCCATCGCCTACAGCGAGGCCAACGTCCGCATCGTGGGCAGCCACGCCGGCATCGGCATCGGCGAGGACGGGATGTCGCAGCAGGGCCTGGAGGACATCGGCCTGATGCGCGCCCTGCCCAACATGGTGGTGCTGCAGCCGGGCGACGACCTGGAGTGCGCGCAGGCCATGGAGTTTTTGGTCCACCACAAGGGCCCAGCGTTCCTGCGCACCACCCGGCAGAAGCTCGACCGCGTGAACAAGGACGACTACAAGTTCGAGCTCGGCAAGGCGGTCACCCTGCGCGACGGCGGCGACGTGGCCATCGTCGCCAGCGGCGGCACGGTGCAGGGCGCGGTGAAGGCCGCGGACGCGATGAAGGCCGCGGGCATCGCTGCCCGCGTCATCAACGTCCACTCCTTCCGCCCCTTCGACGCCGCGGCCATCGTCAAGGCCGGCAAGGAGTGCAAGGGCGGCATCGTCACCGTCGAGGACCACTCCATCGTCGGCGGCCTGGGCAGCTGCGTGGCCGAGGCGCTGGCCGAGGGCGGCGTGGGCGCGAAGCTGCACCGCGTCGGCGTCGAGGGCTTCGGCGAGTCCGGGACCCCCGAGGCGCTCTACAAGAAGTA
>CAZAIE010001297.1:0-2266 GCA_964485035.1 uncultured Myxococcaceae bacterium
CACCGGCGCCGGCCCCCGTGCCTGCTCCTGCGAAGCGCTCGACCCTGGCGCCGCCCGAAGGCCCTGCCAAGCCCGCGGCCTCCACCAGCAAGCCGCCCGCGAAGAAGAACAAGCTCAAGGCCGGCGACCACATCCGCCACTACGAGATCATCCGCACCATCGGCAAGGGCGGGATGGGCAGCGTCTACCTCGCGCGAGACAACAAGCTCGGCCGCAAGGTGGCCATCAAGGTCCTCAACACCCAGAACGTGGAGTTGGCCAAGCGCTTCATCGTGGAGGCGCGCGCGACCGCCCGCTGCTCCCACGAGAACATCGTCATCATCTTCGAGGCCGACGAGTTCGAGGGGAAGCCGTTCATGGTCCTGGAGTACCTCCAGGGCGTCCCCCTCACCAAGCTGCTCTCCGACAAGCCGCTGGCCTCGGGCCGCGCGGCGGAGCTGATGGTGCCGGTGGTGCGGGCGCTGCACTACGCGCACGGCCAGGGCATCGTCCACCGCGACCTGAAGTTCGACAACATCTTCGTCACCGACTCCGGCTCCATCAAGGTGCTCGACTTCGGCATCGCCAAGGTGATGCAGGGGGAGGAGCGCACCCTCGAGCAGGCCAAGGAGGAGGCGCCCGCGCCCAAGCCGAAGTTCGTGGCCTCCGACGAGGACACCGCGGACTTCAACAAGGAAATCACCAACGACCTCACGCAGCACGGCGCCATCATGGGCACCCTGCTGTTCATGTCCCCGGAGCAGTGGGGCATCGGCGTGGCCATCGACCACCGCACCGACATCTGGGCGGTGGGCATCATGCTCTACAAGATGCTCTCCGGGCGGCACCCGCTCGAGGGCCTCTCGGGGATGGCGCTGTCCATCACCGGCGACCTCGCGCAGCCCACCCCGTCGCTGAAGACGGTGGCCCCGGGCGTGCCCACCGAGCTGTGCGACATCGTCGACCGCTGCCTGAAGAAGAAGAAGGAGGAGCGCTTCCCGGACGCGCTGGCGCTGCTCCGGGCGCTGGAGCCGTTCCTGCCCGGGAGGTTCAGCCGCGAACTCAAGATCGACGAGAGCCCGTACGCCGGCCTGAGCTCGTTCCAGGAGGCCGACGCGGACCGCTTCTTCGGCCGCACCGCGGAGATCGCCGCGGTGGTCAACAAGGTCCGCGACTCGGCGCTGGTGGGCATCGTGGGGCCGTCGGGTGCGGGCAAGAGCTCGTTCGTCCGCGCCGGCGTGGTCCCCGCGCTGAAGCGGTCGGGAGAGAACTGGGAGGCGGTGGTCATCCGCCCCGGCCGCGACCCGCTGGCCAGCCTGGCCAACGTCGTGGCGCCCATGCTCTCCACCTCGGCCTCGGTGGTCGACGACCTGAAGGAGCAGAAGAAGCTGGTGGAGCGGCTGCGCGAGGAGCCCGGCTTCGTGGGCTCGGTGCTGCGCAGCCGGGCGCGGCGCGAGAAGCGCAACGTGATGCTCTTCATCGACCAGTTCGAGGAGCTCTACACCCTGGTGGCCGACCCGCGGGAGCGGCTGGCCTTCACCGGGTGCCTCGCGGGCATCGCCGACGACCCCACCTCGCCCACCCGCGTGGTGCTCTCCATCCGCAGCGACTTCTTGGACCGCGTCGCCGAGGACCAGGGCTTCATGGGCGAGCTGACCCGGGGCCTGTTCTTCATGAACGCGCCCATCCGCGACGGCCTGCGCGACGCGCTGGTGCAGCCGGCGGAGATGGCCGGGTACAAGTTCGAGAAGGCCGAGATCGTCGAGGACATGCTCAACCACCTCGCCGCGACGCAGGGCGCGCTGCCGCTCCTGCAGTTCGCGGCGATGAAGCTGTGGGAGAGCCGCGACCCGGCGCGCAAGATGCTCACCGAGGCGAGCTACACCGCCATCGGGGGCATCGCCGGCGCGCTGGCGAGCCACGCGGACGCGGTGCTGAACGAGCTGGCGCCCGCGGCGCGGACGCTGGCCAAGACGCTGTTCATGCGCCTGGTGACCCCCGAGCGGACCCGCGCCATCGTCTCGCTGGACGAGCTGCGGGAGCTGACCTCGGCCCAGGGGGAGATGCAGCGGCTCCTCGACCACCTGGTCCAGGCGCGGCTCATCGTGGTGCAGACCGGCGGCGGGGTGGCCACCGCGGAGATCGTCCACGAGTCGCTCATCCACTCCTGGCCCACGCTGCGGCGCTGGCTGGACGAGAGCGGCGAGGATGCGGCGTTCCTCGAGCAGCTGCGCACCGCGGCCAGGCAGTGGCAGACCAAGGGCCACGACGCCGGCCTGCTCTGGCG
>CAZAIE010001298.1:0-2265 GCA_964485035.1 uncultured Myxococcaceae bacterium
ATGGAGACCACGGGCTCGCTCACCGAGGTCGAGGCGCGCCTGCGCGCGGCCTGCGGGGTGTCTTCGCGGCTGGTGGACGAGCGGGTCGAGCTGATCCCGGGCACTGCGCGCGAGGCCGCCCGCGCCCTCAGTGCGTGCGCCCGGGCCGGCGCCGACGCCGATCGGTGCCGGGTCTCGCTCGAGGCCTTCGCGCGCATCGACCCGCCCGACCCCGTCTCGGGGACGGTGCGCGTGGGCTCCCAGGCCCTCGTCGGCGAGGTCGACGCGGCGCTGAGGGGCTGGGGGCTGTGGCTGGGCGCGCTCACCCCCAGGACGCGGGCAGGCACGGTCGCCGAGTGGCTGGAGGGCGCGGCGGCGGGGCTGCGCGCCGCGCCCGGCGGACACCTGGAGACGGCGGCGCTGGCCCTGACCCTGGCGCTGCGCTCGGGCGGGCTGTGGAGCGGGGTTGCGGCGCCGCGACACGCCGTCGGCCCGGGGCTGGAGCGGCTGGTCCTGGGCGCCGGTGGCCAGCTGGGGGTGCTCCTGGAGGCGACCCTGCGCGCGCTGCCCCGCCCGGACGTCCACGGCACGGTGCACGCCTCCTTGGATCGCGCGGCGGACGTCGCGGGGCTCGTGCGCGCGGCGCTGAGGGCGGAGGTCCCGGTGGCGGAGGTGCAGGTCCAGCGGCGGCCGCGGGGCTTCCTCGTGGACCTGGTCCTCTCGAGCCAGGCGTTCCGCGCCCGGCGCGACCGGACGGTGGTGGAGGGGCTGGTCCGGGAGCGGGGCGAGCTGCGGACCATGCGCCGGGTCTACGAGCGCGAGGCGGCCTTCGAGGGCGAGCTGGACTGGCCGCGGCTTCCCCAGGCGCTGGAGGAGGCCGGGACCCTGGGCCTCTACCGCCTCTCGCGCGAGAGCCTGGTCGTCGCCGCCGCGGCGCCGGTCGAAGGCGCCGTGCCGCTCTCGGCCGCGCCTCCAGCGCTCCCCGCGTCGATGCTCGCGGCGCTGCAGCTCCCGGAGAGGCCGTGAACACCCTCAAGGACCACCGCCGCGCCGCGGCCTACTGCACCTACTGCGCGAAGCTCTGCCACTTCGCCTGCCCCGTCTCGGCGGTCACCGGCCGCGAGCTGCACACCCCGGTGGGCAAGGTCTCGGCGGCGTACCAGCACCTCACCGGCGCGCGGCGGCTGGACGAGCACGCCGGGGCCGCGGTCTACGCCTGCACCGACTGCGGGGCGTGCACTGCGCACTGCCAGCACGAGAACCCGGTGGGCGCGGTCCTGCGCGCCGCGCGCGCCGAGGCGGTGGAGGACGGCGAGGCCCCCAAGTCGCTGGACCGGCTGCGCGACTGCTTCGCCCGCTCGGGCAACCCGTTCGGCGCGGACCTGGGCGCGGCCTCGCGCGAGGTCTGCCTGGAGACCGAGGGGCGGGCGTTCTTCCCCGGGTGCACCTCGCTCGCGCGCGAGCCGGAGATGGCCCGCGCGGCCATCGACGCCGCGGCCGGGTTCGGGGTGCGGCTCTCGCTGGCCGGGGTGAGCCGGCGCTGCTGCGGCTACCCGCTCTGGGCTGCGGGGCTGCACGCCGAGTTCGCCGAGCACGCCCGGGCCTTCGCGCGCGAGGCGCGGGGGCTGCACGAGCTGGTGGTGTCCGACCCGGGCTGCGCGGTGGCCTTCCTGCACGCCTATCCCGAGGCGGGGGTGGAGCTCGCGCCCAAGGTGGTGCTGCTGGTGGACCTGCTCGCCGACCGGCTGGAATACGCCTTCGGGCGCGCCCTGCTGCGCGGCGAGTACGCCTACCACGACGCCTGCAAGCTGGGCCGGACCCTGGGGCGCTATGAGGGCCCGCGGCGGCTGATGCGCGCGGCGGTGGGGGACTTCGCCGAGGCGCCCGAGCACCACGAGGACGGCGGCTGCTCTGGTGGCGGGGGGATGCTCCCGCTGACGCTGCCCGAGGCGGCGCAGGCCATCGCGCGCAGGCAGGGCGAGGCGCTGGGGGCCCCGGGGCGCAGGGTGGTCACCGGGTGCCCCACCGCCAGCCGCAGCTTCCGGCGCGCGGGGGTGGACGCCGAGGACCTGTTCACGCTGCTCGCCCGCTGGGTGGTGGCCCGCAACGACGACGACCGCTGAGCCGGGGAGCGCATGCGGCAACTCAAGACCTTCCTCGTCGTGAACCCCCACAGCGCCAACGGGGACACCGGCCGGCGCTTCGAGCAGATCGCCCGGCTGGTGCAGGCGGCGGTGGGGCCGTTCGAGCACGCCTTCACCCGTGGGCCCATGGACGCCGCGGCGA
>CAZAIE010001299.1:0-2263 GCA_964485035.1 uncultured Myxococcaceae bacterium
GCGAGGGGTGGCCTCGCCGGAGGCGAAGATGCCGCGGAGCGTGTCGCGCGCCTTCCCAGCGTGCGGGGAGCCGGGGGAGAGGTGGACAAACTCTTCGTAGTGCCAGGCGACCTCCGCCTGCTGGCCGAGCTTGGCGAAGCAGTTGCCCAGGTGCAGGTGCGCCTCCGCCGCCCCGGCGACCGCCGCCCGCTGGAGTGGCCGGGTGGCCTCCCGGTACTGGTGCTTGGCGATCAGCGTCTGGGCTTCGCCGAGCAGCTTGCGGCCCTGGTCCGCGGGGAAGCACGGTCCGGCGCCGCGCGCCTTCCCTGCGACCACCACTCGGCGGTCGTCCTCGCAGTCGTCGAGCGAGGCGCAGGCCGAGCAGACCGCGAGGTAGCCCAGCCCGAGCTCCTGGAGCCGCTCGATGGGAGTCGTTCCCCTGGCCGCGGCCAACTGGAGGGCCTGGCGCGCGTCGGAGACCGATTCGGCGGTGACACGGGGGCCGGGTTGGGCGAGGGCTGTCGCCTCCAGGAGCGCGATGACGGCGAACGAGGTCCGGGCGAACATGGTTACCTCCACAGGGTGGTTGGTCTGCGGTCTCGCGATGATGGAGCCTGCCGGCGCAGAGCGCCACGGCCGGGTCAGGGGCCGACGACCAACTCGAACCCGTCGACCCGCATCCCCGTCTGGCGCTGCGCGCCTTCCAGCACCTCCTGGACGCCGACTTGCGAGCCAACCGGAGCGCCTTGGGCGCCCAGGAAGGCGAAGCCGCCGGGAAAGAGCACCCAGGCGTCCTTCTGGCTCGCCACCGCGAGCGCGGCTGCGTCGGGTCGGAACGCGAGCGTGGAGGGCGGGTATGGCAGGGCCAGGGTCGCGCCGGTCCGCGTGTCGAGGAGCGTCACCTTGGGATCCGCTCGCGGCGACGGCGTTCCCGTCGGCCGAGACGTCGAGCACGCGCAGGCCCTCGCGCGCCCAGGCCCGCTACACGGCGTCCCGCTCGCACACCACGGCCACCCGCGGCGCCAGCGCCTGGAACGGCTCTCCGGTGAAGTCCGACCAGCGCTCCAGGACCCGCAGCCCCGAGGTCTCGAGCGCCGCGTCGAGCTGCTCGATGGTCGGAGCGAACCGCGCCAGCCGCTGCAGCCCGCCCGCGCGCGAGACCAGGTGCGGCCGGGCCGCCCCCGGGCCGGGCGGCTGCGGGACCGGGCGCTCGACGTTGCGGCGTCCGGTCTCCAGCGCGAGGTCGAAGGCGAACGCCCCGCCCCGCTCCAGGTGTTCCCGCGCCGTGGCCAGCAGCGCCGCGAGGTCGTCGGGGCCGCCCAGCGCCTGGCCGTCGTCCCCCGCCGACCAGATGAACTCGAATTGCCGCGAGAGCCGCAGGGAGCGCAGGTCCGCGCGCTCCACCCGGCAGCGGCCGGCCACCTCGGGCGGCTGGCCCCTCAACAGCTCGTGCGCGTGCGCGACCACCGCCTCCGCGGGGTCGAAGACCTCCAGCTTCACCCCCGCGGCCGACAGCGCAAGCGCCACCTCGCCGCGCCCGAAGCCCAGGCCCAGAGCGGGGCTCGCGTGCTCCAGCGCGCGCTCGAGGTAGAAGGCCACCCTCCCCTGGTCGGTGCCCGGCACGCCCCGCACGATGCGCAATCGACCGTTGGCGGTCAAACCGCGCGCCCTGGCCCCAAACTTGTGGGGTCGACCCGCTGGGCTACACTTCGCCCCTAGATCGCGAGGGAACATGGCCCGCAAACGCCTCGGAGAGCTGCTCCTCGAGCGCAGGATCATCGCGCCGCCCCAACTGGACCAGGCGCTCGCCTACCAGCGACAGACCGGCCACCGCCTGGGCGCGGCGCTGGTCGCGCTGGGGTTCGTGAGCGAGAGCCAGCTCTGCGACGTCCTCGCCCAGGCGCTCGGCATGAAGGCCGTGGCCATGCCGCCCACGGAGATCGACTGGACCGCGCTGCACTCGCTGCGCAGCCGCTTCTGCGAGGCCAACGACCTCTTCCCGCTCTCCATCGACAGCTCCAACCCGGCGCGCAAGGCGATCGTGGTGGCGATGGCCGACCCGCTGAACATCCCCGCCATCGAGGAGATCGAGTTCACGACGGGGATGAAGGTGGTGGCGGTCATCGCCCCGCTGTCCGGCATCCGCGCCGCCATCCGCCGCTACTACCTGAAGGAGCAGCCCGGGACCGGCAACCGCATGACCGTGGTGCACTCGGGCGGCCAGGAGGTGGTGGCCGAGCACCCCACCACGCCCGTGCAGATCCCCACGGGTGCCCAGGCCCGG
>CAZAIE010001300.1:0-2263 GCA_964485035.1 uncultured Myxococcaceae bacterium
CAACTGGCCGTCGACGTAATAGGTGACCTTGTTGTCGGCGACGGTCAGCACCAGCGTGCGCCAGCCGGCGTAGCTGCCTTCCTTGCGGGAGAACTCGTTCACCTTGGTCCAGGGCTCCAGCTGGAAGGTGGAGTGGGCGCCCGATGGTGGTCCCCCGGTGGTGTTCGTCCCCGAGGCCGCCGCCGAGGTCGCTGCGCCCACGCGCGTCCCCCCCCGCCGGCTCGCTCCCTCGCTGTTCTTCGAGGTGGACGGGCACGGCAACGTGCTGCTCGTCCCGCCTCCGGAGATGGGCTACGCCTACGAGGTCCTCACCGCGGCGGCCCGCACCGCCCGGACCGGGCTGGGCAGCGAGTACCCGCAGGACGTCCGGGCGCTGCACCTCCAGCTCCCCGGCTCCTTCGACCCGCGTCTGCGGGCGCTCGCCGAGCGCTGGACCGCCGGGGCGACCGACCCGCTGGAGAAGGCCCGGGCCATCGAGCGACGGTTGTTGGCCGACTACGCCTACACCACCGAGCTCCCCGGCGACCAGGACGACCCGCTCGCCCACTTCCTGCTCGAGCGCAAGGCCGGGCACTGCGAGTATTTCGCCACCGCGATGACGGTGCTCCTGCGCGCCGCCGGAGTCCCCGCCCGGAACGCGACCGGCTACTTCGGGGGACGGCGGGTGGGGCCGGGCGAGTACGTGCTGCGCGCCGGGGACGCGCACGCCTGGACCGAGGTCTACTTCCCCGGGGTGGGCTTCGTGACCTTCGACGCCACCCCGGCAGACGACCGCGCCTCCAGCGCCGCGGACTGGCAGGAGCGCTGGGCGGACTTCGTCTACCGCTCGCAGAACGCGTGGCTGCGGCTGGTCATCGACTACTCGTTCCGTGACCAGATGGAGGGGGCGTCAGGCTTCGGGCGCGCGGTGGCGGGGTTCTTCTCGGCCGCCCAGGACCGGGGGACGCTGGCGGTCCTCGCCGGGTCCATCCTCGCCGCCGGGGTGCTCGCTGCGCTGCTGCGCAGGCTGGGGCGGCTTCGCCTGCGTCGCGCACCGGTGCCCCCCGAGGCCCGCGAGGCGGTGCTCTTGTACCGTGAGCTCCTGCGTCGGCTCCGGAAGCGGGGCCTCCAGAAGGCCCCCGGACAGACCCCCCGCGAGTTCCTGACTGCGCTGCGCCGCGCCGGACGCCCCGAGGAAGCGGTTGCCGCCGAGGTCACGGAGCGGTACCTCTGCGCCCGCTTCGGCGGTGAACCGCTGACGCCTTCCGACCGCCGCCGGCTGCACCAGTCGGTCCGTACGCTGTGATGCCGGCCCCAGGCCGACGAGGTCCTCCATGACTGCCCGCCTCTCCTTCTTCGCCACCACCCCCAAGGGCATGGAGGGGGTGCTCGCGCAGGAGATCCGCGACCTGGGCGCCTCGGACGTGCGCGAGGCCTGCGCCGGCGTGTCGTTCGCCGGGTCGCTGGAGGACGGCCTGCGGGCCTGCCTCTGGTCGCGCACCGCGAGCCGCGTGCTGCTGCCCATCGCGACCTTCGCCGCGCCGACTCCCGAGGCGCTCTACGAGGGCGTGAAGGCCATCGTCTGGGAGGACCACCTCGGCAGCGAGGGGACCCTCGCGGTGGACTTCGCCACCTCCCGCTCGGCGATCACCCACTCGCACTTCGGGGCGCTGAAGGTGAAGGACGCCATCGTCGACCGGTTGCGCACGCCGGCGGGGACGCGGCCCAACGTCGAGCTCACCGAGCCGGACGTTCGGGTGAACGTGTACCTGAACCAGGACCGGGCCACCGTGAGCATCGACCTCTCGGGCGAGAGCCTGCACCGGCGCGGCTGGCGGGACGACGCCGTCCCCGCGCCGCTGAAGGAGAACCTCGCCGCGGCCATCCTCCTGCTCGCCGGCTGGCCGGCGGCCGCCGCCGAGGGGCGCCCGTTCCTCGACGGCATGTGCGGCTCGGGGACGCTCCCCATCGAGGCCGCGTGGATCGCCGCGGACGTCGCCCCGGGGCTCTTGCGCAAGAAGTGGGGCTTCACCCGCTGGCGGGGCGGGGACGCGCGGCTGTGGGACCGCCTCCTCTTCCAGGCCCGCGAGCGCGACCGCCGCGAGAAGGGGAAGCTGCCGGCCATCGTGGGGACCGACCGGGACGTCCGGGCGGTCCGCGGGGCGCTGCTCCACGTCGAGCGGGCGGGGCTGCGCGGCCGGGTGCACATCGAGAAGCGGGAGGTGGCCGACTCGGTGCCGGTGGGCGACAAGCCCGGCATCTTCCTGGTGAACCCTCCCTACGG
>CAZAIE010001301.1:0-2262 GCA_964485035.1 uncultured Myxococcaceae bacterium
CCACCCGGACCCCTGCGTCCTTGACCCCTGCCCCGAGCCGCACCTTCAGCCGCAGCGTCGCGAACCCGTGGCTGGCCATCGGCTGGCCTGCGGCTGAAAAACCGGTCCAGTCGCCCGGGAGCGCGAGGTACCCCGCCGGCGCGGGCGGCGAGGCCGAGAAGTCCCCGGGAGTGAGCATCTGTCCCGGGTAGAACTCCCACTCACCGTCGAGCGCCACCGGGCCGTCCTCGAGGCCTTTGCCACCGAGATCCAGCAGTCCTTCCCGGGCTTTGGGTGCTCCGGGGTTGCAGCCGCACAGCAGCGCCAGGGCCAACCACGCGGCGGAGTTCCTTCCAGGCATCCGGCGATGCTAGCCGCCAGGTGCATCGGAGGCGAGATACTTCTCCCTTCCCGTCGTTGACGGCGCCGTCCTGCGGCAGCTAGGGTCCGCCCGTTATCAGGCCTTGGACGTTCCGCACCTCCGATCTCGTCTTCCTCGAACACTCCAGGACCCGGCATGACCACGGTTCGCGTCTACCTCGTCGAGGACCACCCGGCGGTCCGGGTGGGAATCCGGCTGCTGCTGTCCGAGGCGGGCATCGAGGTCTGTGGGGAGGCCAGCTCCATCCAGCAGGCGCTGGAGGGCATCGCGGCGCAGCCGGTGGACCTGGTGATCGTCGACCTCTCGCTGGGCGGCGAGGACGGGCTCGACCTGGTGCGCGAGCTCGCTGTGCCGTCGCTGGTGTACTCGATGTTCGAGGACGCGGCGCACGTGACCCGGGCGTTCAGCGCCGGGGCTCGCGGCTACCTGACCAAGCGCGACGCCGCCGATGCGCTGCTGGACGCCATCCGCACCTGCCTTGCAGGCCAGCGCTACACCAGCCCCGCCGCGGCCCAGGGCCTGTCGGAGGCGCCCGAGGTGCTCCAGCAGGCGGAGAAGCTGAGTCTGCAGGAGCAACGCGTCCTCGATCTGTTGGGCCAGGGGTTCACCACCCAGGCCATCGCCGCCCGCCTCGACCTGAGCCCGCGCACGGTGGAGAGCTACTTCAGCCGGCTGCAGGTGAAGCTGGGCCTGAGCGGGATGAAGGCGCTGCGCCTGCACGCGGTGGCGAACCGATCGTCCCCTACCTAGCAACAACCCACTCCATGGGCTGTAGAGGGTTCCACCTACGGCGCACGTCACCAGTCGGGCCTGGATGCCGAACGCCATCTCGCGACGCTCTCTCGCCTGAAGCCAGCACTACTCACTAGCGCTCGCACTGGAGCGTGCAGACGGCTTGGGCGCCGCACACCCACGTCCCCGGCATGCCGCTGGGGCAGGCTGCGGGGTACATCGTCGAGGCGCACTGCCGGTCGGAGCTGCAGCTGAACCGCTGGCCGCACTTCCCGTCGGCGCAGGGGGCGCAGTCGGAGCACGTCGGGCAAGGGGACTTGAGGCAGACCTCGTCCTCGTCGCACTGCCCCGGGCCCTGACAGCCGCGGACGCAGACCTTGATCTTCCCGTCCGGGACGCACACCTGGTGGCGCCCGCACTCGTCGTGGTTGCGGCACTCCAGGCACCCGGAGGCGAGGAGGAGCAAGAGTGCTCCGCCGAGTGGCGCCAGGCGTCTCACCGGTTCGCCTTGTGCTCGAAGTAGACGAGGTCCACGAAGAGGCCGGCGGCCACCAGCAGGCCTCGCTCGTGGTCGGTCAGGCCGGGGCCGAAGCGGACCATGAACTTGTCCTTGTCGGTCATCGCCTCGGTGAAGAACCCCCCCCACTTCTTCTCGATGACCCCCACCTGCTGACCGCCGCGCTCGAAGGGGAAGGTCCAGATGCGCCAGATGGGCGAGGAGACGGTCATCACCACCCTGCCGTGGCCGTCCTCCACGTCGAAGCGCTTGGAGAGGATGGAGAACCGCTGCTGGATGGCGCCGATGGGGGTGCCGTCGGTGAGCTGGACCTCCAGGCGCTGGAAGAAGAAGCGGAAGGGGTGCACCGCGCGCATCACCGGCTGGCGCAGGTTGTCGAAGAGGTGGATCTCGAAGGGGCGCCAGTGGCCGAGGAACTGGCGCAGAAAGAACCCGAAGATCGACTTGCTCTGCTCCGCCGCCCACCCGAAGAAGCCGGCCTCGGTCCGCAGCGAGTACTTGTTGCGGCTCTCGAAGCCGAAGAGCTCGGCCACCTCGAACTGTTGTTGGAGGAGCACGAAGTCGGTGCCCCGCAGGGTCTCCCAGAAGGCGCCGCCCTGCGCGGGACCGGCCGGGAGGCCGACGGGGGCTCGCTCGTGGACCAGCGCCGTGG
>CAZAIE010001302.1:0-2255 GCA_964485035.1 uncultured Myxococcaceae bacterium
GGAGTCTCGGGACCGGCTGCCGAGCCGCCTGCCGGTCCCGAGACTCCCGCGACGTAGCCGAGCCGAGGTGCCCATGCCGCTGCCCCCGTGCCCCGAGGCGCTGATCGACCTGGAGGGCCGCCCGAACCTGGGCGCCTTCGCGGGTCGCATGAAGGACACCTCGCTCGCCCGGCTGGTCGGCCCCGATCGTCGCTCGGGGGTGAAGCGGCTGCTGCACGAGAAGTGCTGGCACTACTGCTGCGTCGCCACTCCCGAGCTCTTCGTCGGGGGCGCGGTGATCCAGCTCGGGTACATGGCCAGCGCCTTCGCGTACGTGTTCGACCGGCAGGCGCGCCAGATGCTGGACGAGCGCTCGCTCATGGTCCCGCCGCAGCTCGTGGAGATCGACGGCCTGGCCGCCGAGGCGCGCGCCAGCGTCCGGCGCATCCGCTCGCGCATGCTCATCGAGGCGTCGGCGTCGGCAGGGCGCTTTTCCGCGAGCTTCCCGAACGGCACGCTGATCGACCTCTTCCTGCGCGCCGAGACGGCTCCGGTGGCGCTCACCGCCGCGTGCCCGGTCACCACCGGCGGCCTGACCATGACCCAGAAGACCGTCTGCGTCCCGGCGGACGGCGAGGTCCGGGTCGGCGGCCGCACCTTCCGGGTCACGGACGGGCTCGCGGGCCTGGACTACTCGCACGGCTACTTCGGCCGCGAGACGCGCTGGTTCTGGGGCTCGGCGAGCGGGGTTCTGGCCGACGGCCGGCGGGTGGGCCTGAACCTCGTCGAGGGCCACAACGACGGGGCGGTCACCGAGAACGGCCTGTGGGTCGACGGCCGGCTCTCCCAGCCCGGGCGCGCGTACTTCGAGATGGACGAGCAGGACCCGATGCGGCCGTGGCGCGTGCGCACCGACGACGCCCGGGTGGACCTGCGCTTCACCCCGCTGGGCGTGCGCGCGCAGGACCTCGACCTGCAGCTCATCGCCTCGCAGTACGTCCAGCCCATGGGGACCTTCGAGGGCACGCTGCGCGACGAGGACGGGCGCGAACTCTCCGTGCAGGGCTTGCCTGGGGTCGTCGAGCGCCACCGCGCGAAGTGGTGAAGCGGGGCGGGCGTTCCTTGTCTCCACAGGGGGCCGCTGCTAGATCCCGTCGCGCCATGCGTTCGAAGCCGCGCCCAGCCCGGAAAGCGAAGACCCCGCACCCGCACCTCGCGTACGCCCGCCGCGTCCTCGAGGCGGAGGCCCGGGCCATCCGCTCGCTCGGCCCGCGGCTGGACACGGGCTTCGTCCAGGCGGTGGAGCTGCTCCTGGGCTGCTCTGGGCACGTGGTGGTCACCGGCATCGGCAAGCCGGGGTTCCTGGCCCAGAAGCTGTCGGCCACCTTCGCCTCCACCGGGACGCCGTCGCTCTACCTGCACCCTGCCGAGGCAGCCCACGGCGACCTCGGGCGGGTCACCGCGCGCGACGTCATCCTTGCGCTCTCGAACAGCGGGAACACCGAGGAGCTGCTGCGGCTCATCCCGTCGCTCAAGCGCATCGGCGCGAAGATCATCGCAGTGACTGGCGTGGCCGGCTCGCCGCTCGCGCGCGGCTCCGACGTGGTGGTGGACTACGGCCGCATCCACGAGGTCTGCCCCATGGGGCTCGTGCCCACCGCCTCGAGCGCGGCGATGCACGCCATCTGCGACGCGCTGGCGATGACGGTGCTCAACGGCAAGTCCTTCTCCAGCGACGAGTACGCGCTCTTCCATCCCGGCGGCTCGCTGGGGCGGCAGGTGATGCGCGTCTCGGAGTTGATGCGCGCGGGCGACGCGAACCCGGTGGTGGGCCAGGACGAGCCGCTCTTCCGGGCAGTCGCGGTGATGACCAACACCGCGGGCAGGCCCGGGGCGACCAACGTCATCGACCGCAAGGGAAGGCTGGTGGGCATCTTCACCGACGGCGACCTGCGGCGGCTGGTCGAGCGGGGCCACCAGGACTTCGCGGTGGCGGTGAAGGCAGTGATGGGACGCCAGCCGCGCACCTGCGGGCCCGACGACCTGGTGCAGGACGCCGCCGCGCGGATGCGCGAGGTGCACCTGGACCAGCTCCCGGTGGTGGACGAGAAGGGCCGGCCCGTGGGCATGCTCGACGTCCAGGACCTGTTGACCGCCAAGTTCCTGTAGCCCGAGACCGGAGTCCAGATGGCGCTGCGAGAGAAGAGCGAAGCCGAGTACCGCAAGGACCTCATCGTCGTGTGCCGGCGGCTCGGCGAGCTGGGGCTCATCGGGGC
>CAZAIE010001303.1:0-2255 GCA_964485035.1 uncultured Myxococcaceae bacterium
ATCACCCGGACGGTGGACATCTTCGTCTCCCGCCTGCGGCGCATGCTCTGCGACAGCGGCCCGGCGCCGAGGCTGCTGCTCACCAAGCGCGGGCGCGCCAAGCGGTGCGAGTGGTACACGCGGTGGGCGGGAAATTCAACCGGCAGGTGGGGGCGTGGGGGACCGCCATCGCTCCGCGGACTTCACGCGCCCGCGGGCGCGTCCACCAGCATGTAGCCGCACCCGCGCTTGGTGAGCAGCAGCCTCGGCGCCGTGCCGCTGTCGCCGAGCATGCGCCGCAGGCGGGAGACGAAGATGTCCACCGTCCGGGTCATGGTCTCGGGGGTGTAGCCCCACACCTGCACCAGGAGCTCGTCGCGCGAGACCCAGCTGCCGCGCCGGCCCCAGAGGAACAGCAGCAGCGCCAGCTCCAGCTCGGTGAGGAGCTGCGCCTTCCCCTCGCGCGTCAGCGTGGAGGTCCGTGTGTCCAGCACCGACTCGCCGATGCGCACCTGGGCCGGCAGCTCCTCGCGGTACCAGTCGCTGCGCTTGAGCATCCCGCGCACCCGCAGCATCAGCTCCTGCAGGTTGAAGGGCTTGGTCACGTAGTCGTCGGCGCCCACCGAGAGCCCGTGGATGCGGTCCTCGTCCGAGGCGCGCGCGGTGAGCACCAGCACCGGCAGCCGCTGGTCCTGCTTCTTGAACTCCTGGAGCAGGTCCAGCCCGTCGGCGTCGGGGAGCATCAGGTCCAGCACCACCAGCGCCGGGGGCACGCGCTTCCACGCCGCGCGAGCGTCGGCCCCGGTCGCCACCCACTCGACCTCGTGGCCCTCCAGCTCGAAGTTCAGCTTCAGCCCCCGGGCCAGGTTCACCTCGTCTTCGATGAGCAGGATGCGGCGCTTCACGTCGGCGACTCCTTCGACAGCGGCAGGGCGACGCGGAAGATACAGCCTTTGCCCGGCCCCGGGCTCTCCACCCACGCCTTGCCGCCGTGGGCCTTGGCGATGCCCGCCACGATGTAGAGCCCCAGCCCGGTGCCCTTGGTGTGCCGGCGCGACGGCGGCGCCCGGTAGAACATGCGGAACACCCGCTTCCACTCCGAGCGCGCCAGCCCCGGGCCGTCGTCGGCGACGATGATCACCGCGCAGCGGAGCTGCTCGGCCAGCTCCAGGCGGATGTTCACCCCCGGCGGGCAGTGGTGCACCGCGTTGTCCACGATGTTGTCGAGCAGCTGGCGCAGCGACTCCCGGTCCGCTCGCGCCACCAGCGGCGGGGCCTCGTCGGCCACCCACTCGAAGTGCGCCTTCTGCAGCTCCACCTCGCGGGCCTTCATGGCCGCGTACTGGTCGAGGAAGGGCTTCAGCTCCACCGGCCCCGCGTCCAGCCGTAGGCGGCGCCGCTCGACCCGCGAGGCGGTGAGCACGTCCTCGATGCCCGCCTCCAGCCGCCCCAGCTCGGTGAGCGCCATCTCCAGGCACTCCTCCCGCTGCTCGGGGTCCAGCTGGCGCAGCTGCAGCGTCTCCAGGTGCAGCTTCACCGTGGCCAAAGGCGAGCGCAGGTCGTGGCTCACCTGCGAGACGAAGTCCTTGGTGGCCTGGTTGTGAGCCACCTGCCGGCTGAAGTGCAGCACCACGACGATCGCCAGGGCCAGCAGCACCACCAAGAGCCCGATGCCGACGATGAGCGGGGCCCAGCCGGCCCTGTGATCGGCCCGCCACGCCAGGAAGTAGACAATCCACGCGATGAGGGTGATGGTCCAGGCGGTCTGGACCGAGACGATCCAGACCGTCGCTGCGGAGGGGCGCAACCAAGCCTTCATGCGCGCGGATGCTACGTCGGTTCCTGGTCAGCCGACGAGCTTTACCGAGAATTTACGGGTGATTGCGGCCGCAGGTGCGGCATGCTCCTTCCATCGCGCCAGGCCGGAGAGCGAGGGAGAGTGGCCGTGAAGAAGGTCCTTCTGGTGAGCGCCCGTTCGCGCGAGGCATGGCCGGGCCCAGCGGGCATCCCGCTGCGCGTCCGCCGCCGGGCGTTCGGCCTGCACCTGCTCGCCGAGAACGTCCGCGCCCCGGTGCTCCTGCTCGAGGCGCCCACGCGGGAGGCCCTGGCCCAGACGCTGGAGCGCGAGCGGGTCCAGGTGGTGGGCCTGAGCTTCGGCGCCCACGACCTGGCCGAGGCCCGCGACCTCGCCCGGCTGGTGCGGCTGCTGCAGCCGAACGCCCACGTGATGCTCGGTGGCCCGGGGGCGGCGCGGCCGGGCCACCGAGCATCACGTG
>CAZAIE010001304.1:0-2251 GCA_964485035.1 uncultured Myxococcaceae bacterium
CCCCGCCGCGGGGAGCACGGCCACCGCCGGGACGAGCAGCTCCTCCGGGAGGGCCTGGCGCTCGATGCGCGAGCCCGGGCTGAGGACGAAGGCGCGCTCGATGGCGTTCTCCAGCTCGCGGATGTTGCCCGGCCAGTCGTAGGCGAGCAGCGCCTCCAGCGCCTCGGGCGAGACCGTGCGGATGGGCTTGCCGGTCTTGGCGCTGAACCGCTTCACGAAGTGCTCCACCAGGAGCGGGATGTCCTCGAGGCGGTCCTTGAGCGCGGGCAGGGTGAGGGGCACCACGCGGATGCGGTAGTAGAGGTCCTCGCGGAACTGGCCCTGGCGCACCATCGCGGTGAGGTCCCGGTTGGTCGCGGCCACCACGCGCACGTCGAGCTTGAGGGTGCGGGTGCTGCCCAGCGGCTGGACCTCGCCCTCCTGCAGCACGCGCAGGAGCTTCGCCTGGAACGCGGGCGAGACGTCGCCGATCTCGTCGAGGAGGATGGTGCCGCCGTCGGCCTGGACGAAGCGCCCGGGCTTGTCCCGTCGGGCATCGGTGAAGGCCCCGCGCACGTAGCCGAAGAGCTCCGACTCGAGCAGCGTGTCCGGGAGCGCGGCGCAGTTCACCTGGACGAAGGGCTTGCCGCGCCGCGGGCTCTGCTCGTGCAGCGCGCGGGCGACCAGCTCCTTCCCGGTGCCGCTCGGGCCCTGGATGAGCACCGTCGCGTCGCAAGCGGCGACGTCGGGGAGCATGCGCAGCACCGCCCCCATCGCCGGGCTGGACCCCACGATGTCCACCGGGCGCTGGCCCTCGAGCTCATGCCGCAGCGTCTCCACCTCCGAGAGGTCCCGGAAGATCTCCACGCCGCCGACCATGCGCCCCTCCCGGTCGCGCAGCACCGCGGTGGAGACGGAGAGGGGCACGGTCTCCATCGACGCGTTGAGCACGTCCACCCGCACGTCGCGCAGCGGGTGGCCGGTGCGCAGGGTCTGCTTCAGGGCGCACTCGGTCTGGCAGATGCTGGCGCGGAACACCTCGAAGCAGCGCCGGCCAATCGCCTGCTCGCGCGGCACGCCCGAGATGGCCTCGGCCTCCTGGTTGAACGAGGTGATGCGATACCCCTCGTCCACGGTGAACACGCCCTCGTGGATGCTCTCCAGGATGAGTGGGTACAGCCGGGCGACCTCGGCGGACGGCGGCGGAAGCAGCTTGGACGGTCGGCGGGTCATGGGTTGCTCGGGGCTCACGGCGCGCAGAGCATGCCCCATGCCAGCGCAGCGCGGGAACAGGCACGAAGGGGGGCCCGTGGACGTCTGCTCACTCGGAGACCCGTCCCAGGACGAACGACAGCAGGATCACCGCGGCGACCCCCGCGGCACAGAGCGCGAGCCGGAGCGCTCCCGAACGGGCGAAGTGCACGCCGGAGACGACGACCCGGGCGAAGGGCGTGAGCACCAGGACGATCAGCCCGAGCAGGACGAAGGCCTGGCCACGCCCCTGTGGGAGCCACCCCAGCAGCACCAGCGGGTCACGCTCGGTCGCCGAGGCGAGCAGGTCGCCGAGCGCGGTCGCGGACGACCGGTACTCGGGGTGGCGCAGGAAGGTCAGCGTCATGCCCAGAAGGACCAGCCCGGTCGCGAGCAGCACGCCCAAGCGCAACACGCGCGCCGCCAGCGCCTCGGTCGAGCCGTGGGGAGCGGGGTTCACGAGAGCCCCCTGCGGACCATCTGGACCGCCATCCACGCGACCACCACCAGGAAGAGGGACTTGGTGAACCAGGCGGGCAGCCTGCCCGCAAGCCTCGAGCCGGCCTGGGCGCCCAGGACGACGCCCACCGCGACCGGCGCCGCGACGATGGGCGCGACCTGGCCGCGCGCGATGAACACCGCGGCGCTGGCCGCCGCCGTCACGCCAATCATCAGGGTGCTGGTCGCGGTGGAGGAGCGCCAGGGCACCCGCATCGCCAGGTCCATCGCCGGGACCTTCAGGACCCCGGCGCCAACGCCCAGGAGGCCCCCGAACCCACCGGCGAGGTAGATGAGAAGGAGCCCCAGCCACGGCCGGCGGACCTCGTAGGTGAAGGGCTGCCCCTCTTCGTCGAGGCTCCTGCCGGAGAGGTCGAAGCCGCCGCCGGGAGCGGCCGGCGCAGGGACCCCGGCCGCCTTCGTGCGCAGGAGCAGCAGCACGCCCGACGCCGCGAGGACCGCGCCGAAGACGACGTAGAGCCAGCGGCTGGCCACGAGGCCCCCGAGGAGCGCGCCCGAGAGG
>CAZAIE010001305.1:0-2249 GCA_964485035.1 uncultured Myxococcaceae bacterium
GTCGTAGCCCTCCCGGATGAGCCCGCCCTCCTTCAGCGTCACCGGCGGCTCCAGCGCCACCGCCCCGTCGAGCAGCGCCGCGAGCGTGCCCAGCGCCGTGAGCGGCGAGACCAGCGAGCGCAGGAGCGCCGCCTGGCAGCCGTCCAGCCGCTCGGCGAGCTCGGGCAGGCGCAGCAGCGAGGCGGCGAGGGCGCGCAGGTCGCGGGCGTTGCCCTGCCCCAGCGAGAGGCGCGCCGTGAGCCGCTCGAGGTCCGCGACGGGGCGGAGCAGCCCGGTGAGCTCCTCGCGCAGCACCCCGCGCTCGGCCAGCTCGCCCACGGCGTCCAGCCGCCGGTCGATCTCCCCCAGGTCCAGCAGCGGGTAGCTCAACCACCGCGCGAGGCGGCGCCCGCCCATCGCGGTCGAGCTCTTGTCCAAGAGCCCCAGGAGCGAGCCCTTGCGCTTGCCGTCCCGCAGCGTCTTGAGCACCTCCAGGTTCGCGCGCGTGGACTCGTCCAGCACCATCGCCCCGGCGACGTTGTGCAGGGCCAGCCGGTCGACGTGCGTGGCATTGGACTTCTGGGTCTCGCGCAGGTAGCGCAGCGCCGCGCCCGCCGCCGCCACCGCGCGGGGCAGCCCGGCGACGCCGAAGCCCTCCAGCGTCTGCACCCCGAAGTGCTGGCGGAGGACCTGCTCGGCGCGGGCCGGCTCGAACGCCTCGTCCGGACTCGCGTTGACCGTCGCCCCCGAGCACGCCCGGCCCAGCGCCTGCGCCCGCGGACCGGAGGCCTCGCGGGCAGGGACCAGGATCTCCCGGGCGCCGGCGCGGCCGACCTCCTCGAGGAGCGCCGCGTCGGTCGCAAGGTCGCCTGCGAAGAACTCACCGGTCGAGGCGTCCAGCAGCGCGAAGCCACCGCCCGCCTCGGCCCCCAGACAGACCGCACAGAGGTAGTTGTTCGCGTGGGCGTCGAGCAGCTCCTCGTCGAGGACCATGCCCGGGGTGACCACGCGGGTCACCTCGCGGCGGACGATGGCGGGGCCCTTCCCCGGCTCCTCGACCTGGTCGCAGATGGCGACCTTGAGCCCCGCGTCCACCAGCTTCGCGATGTGGCCCTTGGCGGCGTGGTAGGGCACCCCGCACATGGGGACCCGCTCGTCGCCCTTGGCCCGCGAGGTGAGGGTGATCTGCAGGAGTTCCGAGGCGCGGGTCGCGTCCTCGAAGAACATCTCGTAGAAGTCGCCGAGCCGGAAGAAGAGGATGCAGTCCGGGTACTGCGCCTTCGTCTCCAGGTACTGCCGCATCATCGGCGTCAGCTGCGCGATGGTGCGCTCGTCCGTCGGCGCAGCGCCCGCGGGGGGCGCCGGGGTCTCGGTATCGGCCTTCACGTGGCCTCTTCCCGCGGCGCTCAGGCCGAGGGCGCGCGCTTGGCCCGGGCGGCGAGCTCCACCGCCTCGATCCGCTCGTGGGCCTCGGCGCGGATGCGCTCCTCCTCGCGGCGGCGCTGCTCGCGCTCGGAGTCGGGGACGGCCGGCGCCGCGGGCGCCAGGGTCGCGACGGGGTGCGCCTGGACCAGGCGCTGGGCCAGCTCGGCGGCGTCCTGGGGAGTGGCCTGGACCGGCGCCGGGTGCGCCTGGGGCTGCTCGCCCCGCGCGGGCCGCTCGTCACGCCCGCGGCGGCGCTCCTCCTCGCGGCCCTTCTCGCGGCAGCGGCGGAAGAACTCCTCCTCGAGGTCCAGCACCTGCACCGTGACGCTCACCGCGCCCAGGCCGGCCTCGACATATTTCTCGGCGAGGGCGTCGGCGCACCAGAGGAGCACCGGCACCTGCGCGGCGGCGGAGGCGTCATGGCGCGCGTCGCGGGTGACGTCGGACGGCGAGAGCAGGATGCCCAGCTGCGTGCCCAGGTGCGCGACGTCCTTGCGCAGGTCGTCCACGTCGCTGCGCTCGACCTCGGCGCCACCCTTGAGCACCTGCACTGCCCAGCGCAGGTCGGCGAGACCGTCCTTGCGGCGGGCGGTGAACAGCGGGCCATCCTTGGTGCGCTTGGCGACGCGCAGGTCGCGGAAGCCTTGCTGCTCGAGGAGCGCGATGGCGGCGCGCTCGAAGGCGTTCACGTCCAGGTCGCCCAGGCGGCGGCGCACCAGCCGGAGGATCTGCCGGCGGTGCTCGGCGGCCTGTGCGAGCAGGCGGCTGGCCCCCGGCCCCCGCTCGGGCCGGCCCTCGGTGAGCGGCATCCCCAGCGCGTAGGCGAAGGCGGCCTCGAGTTCGAC
>CAZAIE010001306.1:0-2236 GCA_964485035.1 uncultured Myxococcaceae bacterium
GGACGGCACCGCGTTCGACCTGCCCATCGCCCTCGGGGTGCTCGCGGCGGCGGGCACCGTCGAGCCCACGGCGCTGGGGAGCCACCTCTTCGCGGGCGAGCTGGCGCTCGACGGCAGCATCAAGCCCATCCGCGGCGCGCTGCCGCTGGCGGTCGCGGCGCGCGACGCTGGGATGCGCGGCATCTTCGTGCCCCGCGAGAACGCGCGCGAGGCATCGGTCGTGGAGGGCGTGGAGGTGCTGCCGGTCGCGACCTTCCGGGAGCTGGTGGACGCGCTGGTGGCCGACGAGCCGATCTCCCCGTTCCACCGCGCCGAGGACGTGCGCGCGGCCACCGGGCCCGACGGCGTGGACTTCACCGACGTCCGCGGCCAGGAGGGCGCGAAGCGCGCGATGGTCATCGCCGCGGCGGGTGGACACAACGCGTTGATGATCGGCCCGCCTGGCTCGGGCAAGACGATGCTCGCCAAGCGGCTGCCCACCATCCTCCCCGACATGAGCTTCGAGGAGGCCCTGGAGACGACGAAGGTCTACAGCGTGGTGGGCATGGTGGGCGACCGGTCCCTCATCCGCGAGCGCCCGTTCCGCGCCCCGCACCACACCATCAGCGATGCGGGGCTCATCGGCGGTGGCAGCGTCCCCAGGCCAGGCGAGGTCTCGCTCGCGCACAACGGCGTGCTCTTCCTCGACGAGCTCCCGGAGTTCAAGAAGAACGTCCTCGAGGTGCTGCGCCAGCCGCTCGAGGACGGACGGGTGACCATCGCCCGCGCGGCGCAGACCATCACCTTCCCCTCGCGGATGATGCTCGTCGCGGCGATGAACCCCTGCCCCTGCGGTCACGCCGGCAACTCCGGCCATCCGTGCCAGTGCAGCCCGGTCGAGGTGGTCCGCTACCGCGCGCGCATCTCCGGGCCGCTGCTCGACCGCATCGACCTGCACGTCACCGTGCCGCCCGTGCGCTACCGCGACCTCACCCCCCAGCGCGAGGGCGAGACCTCGCTGGCGCTGCGCGAGCGGGTGCAGCGCGCTCGGGGGCTGCAGCTCCAGCGGTTTTCCCGCGTGCCGCACACGCACTGCAACGCACAGATGACGCCCCGCCAGATCCGTAGGTTCTGCGAGGTGGACGCGGAGGGCTCGGCGCTCCTGCAGAACGTGGTGGACCGCGTGGGCATGAGCGCGCGCGCGTACGACCGCATCTTGAAGGTGGCTCGGACCATCGCCGACCTCGAGTCGAGCGAGCGGATCAGCGCGGGCCACGTCAGCGAGGCCATCAGCTACCGGACGCTCGACAGGAAGCTTCCGGGCTGAGCCGCCGCCCGGCGGCGGGGGAATGGGCCTCCGGCGACGCGGCGGCGGGAACGAGCCCCAGTGAGGGCGTGGAGGGGGGAACGGCGATGTCCAAGATCAGCGAGAAGCTCAAGGCGATCGCGGCGGCGGTCGGGCAGATCGAGAAGCAGTTCGGGCGGGGGGCGATCATGCGGCTGGGCGGCGAGGGCGAGGAGCAGAAGATCCAGGTCGTGCCCACCGGGTCGGTGGGCCTGGACGCGGCGCTGGGCGTGGGCGGCTACCCGCGCGGCCGGGTGGTGGAGGTCTTCGGGCCCGAGTCCTCGGGCAAGACCACGCTGGCGCTGCACGCCATCGCCGAGGTGCAGAAGCAAGGCGGGGCCGCGGCCTTCATCGACGCCGAGCACGCGCTGGACGTGGCCTACGCGCGCCGGCTGGGCGTGAAGGTCGAGGAGCTGCTCATCAGCCAGCCCGACACCGGGGAGCAGGCCCTGGAGATCGCCGAGCAGCTCGTCCGCTCGGGGGCCATCGACCTGGTGGTCATCGACTCGGTGGCCGCGCTGGTGCCCAAGGCGGAGATCGAGGGGGAGATGGGCGACCAGCACATGGGGCTGCAGGCGCGCCTCATGAGCCAGGCGCTGCGCAAGCTCACCGGCGCCGTCTCGCGGTCGGGCACCACGGTGTTCTTCATCAACCAGATCCGCATGAAGATCGGCGTGATGTTCGGCAACCCGGAGACCACCACCGGCGGCAACGCCCTGAAGTTCTACGCCAGCGTCCGCCTGGACATCCGCCGCATCGGGCAGGTGAAGGACGGCGACCAGATCGTCGGGGGCCGGGTGCGCGTGAAGGTGGTGAAGAACAAGGTGGCGCCGCCGTTCCGCGAGGCCGAGTTCGACCTCATGTACGGCAGCGGCATCGCCCGCACCGCCGAGCTGCTGGACCTGGCCTGCG
>CAZAIE010001307.1:0-2235 GCA_964485035.1 uncultured Myxococcaceae bacterium
CCGCGCTTGCCCAGGTGCAGGCGCAGCAGCTCCACCCGGGTGTCGGCGGTGGGCGCGGGGGTCGGGTTGGAAGCGGTCTCGGCCATGACGTGCTCCTCGTTCGGCGTGGGCTGCGTGGACGCGGGAGGGTGGTGCGACGGCCCCGCGAAGGCTCCCCCCGAGCAATGCGCGATTCGCGGGCGCATCTTAGGCAACTCGTCCGGGCTTCTTCAAGACGGCGGCGGCCGGGGGCACCGTGTTACAGTCCCTGCGCAACCGTCACCCAACCGAGAGGGAGCTCGCATGCTCTACTGCCCCAGTTGCCTGGAGGAGTACGAGGACGGCGTCAAGGCCTGTTCGGACTGCAAGACGGAGCTGGTGACCGAGGAGACCCTGGCCCAGCGCCCGGAGTTCCGGCGCCTGCGCGAGGACGAGGACGCGCGCGACTTCATCGTCATCGGCCCCGCCGAGGACCCGTTCGAGGCCGACGCCTTCGTGGCCGCCATCAGCGAGGCCGGCATCCCCGTCCTGGCCCGCAACCGCAGGACCTCCTCCGTGGATGCGCTGCAGAGCATCCAGCACAGCTGGTGGGAGATCCTCGTCCCCGCCGAGCAGCGGGAGAAGGCGGTCGAGGTCATGGCCAAGCGCCGCGCGGAGATTGAGGAGTCCGAGGCCGACGCCGAGCGCGCAGCCGAAGAGGAGGCCTCCGAGGACGAGGCCGCCGAGGCCGAGGCGGCCGCCAAGAAGGCCTGAGGTTTCCGCTTCGCCGTTCCTTCCGGCCGGTCCTCAGGGGCCGGCCGGAACCAGTTCCAGCAGCATCAGTCCGAGCACCGGCCACTTCTTGTACGTCCGGCTCCGCTCGACCAGGTGGGCCAGCTCCTCGTCGACGATCTGCTTGTAGAGGTCGCTCCCGGCGTGGCGCAGGAAGGTCCCCTCGGGCTTCTGCACCACCAGCCCAAGGTGCGCGACCATGGTCGGCACGTCCGGCTGGTCCGCCCGGATGATGGCGAACATGGTCCCCGAGGGGATGTCCCGCGCCCGGTCCAGGACCTTGGCGAGGGGAAGGTAGCTCACCTCGAAGCGCCCCACCGGCTCCCGCTCGGGAGGCAGCTTGATGGTCCCCGCGAAGCGCCGGCCCCGGTACTGCTCCCGCGTCACCACCTTGGTGTGCTTCGCCGCGTCCTTGCCGACCAGCCTGGCCGTCACGTCCCGGACGTAGCCCTTGCGGACGTTGGCCGCGAGCCAGTGGGCTTCGAAGAAGTGGTTGCGCTGGACGTACGAGACGCCCCCGTCGTAGCGGATGTCGTCCATCACCTCGAGCAGTTCGCTGGCGTCCCGCACGCGCGCCAGGGCCATCACCGTCTCCAGGTAGGTCTGGCAGTCGGCCTCGTCCCAGCGCAGCCGCGGGTCCTCGTCCGGCGGCTTGCCGGAGCCCTCGCCCAGCGGGTCGAAGCGATAGGTCACCCCCAAGAAGCGCTCGCTGGCAGAGAGCACCCGGTCGCGGTGGTCGGGCAGTGCAGCGATCGCCTTGATGAGCTTGGGGAGCGCGTCGGGCGCGGCGTCCACGAACCGGGGCAGGGCAGTGCGGTTCGTGGCGTGGGGGAGCGGCGCAGCGCAGAGCAGGGCGGCGGCGAGGGTCGCGGCGATCATGGTTCGGTGGGCTGCTCCAGGGCGGGGAGCAGAAGCCCCGGGCTGGGCTTGCTCGCGAGGATCTTCCTGCGGTCGGCGGGGGTGAGGCGCAGGTCCTCCAGCGCCGTCTCGATCTTCAGCTGCCACGAGGGGCCCACCCGGCCGGCAGAGTGCACCAGCCACTCCACCCCACGCCCGTCGCCCAGCCCGGCCAGCGCGCGGGCCGCGGGGATGGCCACCACCAGGTCCGTCGCCTTGAGCTTGCCGAACAGCCCCTCGCGCACCCAGGGGAGGTCCAGGTCCTCGAGCAGCTTGATCGCGTCGCGCTGCTCGCCCGGCTCCTTCGACTGCAGCATCCCCTCCAACACCTTGCGTCCCTGGGCGTTGCCCAACAGACAAAGGCTCTTGGCCGCCGCCACCCGCACCGTCTCGCTGGTCTCCCTCAGCAGCGCCAGGAGCCGGCCCTCCGAGGCCCGGTCCTTCAACTCGCCCAGCGCGAGGATGGCCGCCAGCCGGGTCTCGGGGTTCGCGTCGTCGAGCAGCGCGGCGACCTTCGGGCCAGCGCTGCGCTCGCCGATCTTGCCCAGCGCCTTCGCGGCCTCCCTGCGGACCACCGGGCTCGGGTCG
>CAZAIE010001308.1:0-2232 GCA_964485035.1 uncultured Myxococcaceae bacterium
GTCGTGCAACGGCGTGGACGACAACTGCGACGGCAACGTCGACGAGGGCTGCGCGCTCAGCGTCCTCGGCGTGGGCTGCCGGTGGGTGGACCTGCGCAACCTGGGCTCGGTGGCCATCACCTCCCTGGAGCTACGCGTGGACGGCGTGCCGGTCCAGTTCGTCAACCCCGGGACGATCTGGCCGGGCCAGGCGGTCCGCGTGCGCCTGGTGGCGATGCTCAACGGCAGCCAGACCCTGGAGGCCCAGGCCGGGACCGCGACGCACAGCCTCTCGCTCTCACAGCAGTGCACCGTGCGGATGGGCTTCGCCGAGTACGGCGACAAGGGCGGCGACCTCCTGGCCGTCATCCGGTCCATCAACGCCGCGGGGACGGACTTCCAGGTCATCACCGGGCTGAAGGTCGAGACGGTGACCCTGAACAGCCCCCACTGCGACCTGCCCTACCAGCAGGCGTTCACGGTGGTGGAGTCGGCCGACCTGTCTTCGTTCGACTTCCTCTACTACCACGCGCACTCGCCCTTCGTGCTCTCGGCGGCGGTGCAGCAGAAGCTCGCGGACTGGGTCTCGCGCGGGAACACGCTGCTCTTCGACAACTGCGGCGGCGCCGACTACGTCGACCTGCGCAGCGCGTTCGGGCTGTACGTGAACTTCACCGGGTACGTGCCGCAGACCACCACCGTCTTCCAGCGGCCCTCCGACGTCTACACCTACCCCTTCCCACTCACCGTGAACGACGTGAACACCGCGGCGTGGTGGGACTGGGGCGGACAGCAGGCGACGCAGGGGTCGCTCACGCCGATCGTGGTGCGAGGCGGGGTCTCCCTCATCTCGGCGATGAAGTACGGCTACGGCCACGTGGCGTTCCTGGGCGGCGACACCGGCTGCAACATGAACTGCGGCTGCTCCGCCGGCATCGTTCAGGCCCACAAGCTGATGCTGAACTTCGCGTTCACCGGGTCCGGGCGCAGCAAGCTCATCAAGTAGCTCCGCCTGCCGCCCCGGTCCGCGAGGCCCGGGGCGGGCTGGGCCCGAGGCGCTTGAGATCCAGGACCTGTCGTCGCGGTCGAGCGTCAGCCGACGATCAGCGGCCCATGCCCCAGGGCAGGCGGCCGAAGGCGCGCGAGCCGAGCGCGGACAGCCGCTCCAACTCTTCCGTGAGCGCGGGGCGCGGCGGTAGCGAGCCGCAACAGGCCCAGAGCACGCCAAACACGCTCCCGTGGATCAGGAAGGGGAGTGCCGCCGTCGCCTGCCCGTGCGCGATGCCCATGCGGGCACACAGCGCCTGGTCTGCGGCAGCGGTCGCGGGACCCTGGACCAGCGCCTCCTTCTCCGCTGCCTCGCGGATGAGGGAGGGCTCGCCCATGGACATCGAGAAGCCGTCGTCGAAGGGGACTGCGCCACCGGGGCCGAAGCCATCGCGGGCACGGGCCTTGAGTCCGGCGAGGACGAAGAAGACTGCAGCCTCGAAGCGGCCCTCGCAGGCCCAGAGGAGGGTCTCGACGACCTTCTCGGGGCGCGTGGCGCGGACCAGCGCGTCCTCCACCAGGTAGAGGCTTGCGACGGGACGCGTCTCGGGGACCGGGGCCACGTAGGTCCAGATCGGCTCGCCTGCGGTTTCTGCCTCGGGCGGCGGGGCCGCGGCATCGTCGAGCGCCAGGCCAGAGGGCTCGGCGAGGGCTTCGGGGTCGACCGTCTCCGCAGAGGTCCGGACCAGCCAGTCGGGCGCGGCTTCCGGTGCGGGGACGGCAACGGAATCGGTGTGCGTGCGCTCCAACTCGAGCGGCGCGTCGTCCGCAAGTGGCTCCAACGTGAGGCCAGGTTGGGCGACAGCGGCGATGGGCTGGGGTGCCGCGACGACGGGCTCGGGAACAGCGACGACGGACTCGGGCGCCGCGATGGCGGGCTCGGACGCCGCGATGACGGCTTCGGGCGCCGCGATGACGGCTTCGGGCGCCGCGACGACGGGCTCGGGTGGAGCGATGACGGGCTCGGGCGCCGCGATGACGGGCTCGGGTGGAGCGATGACGGGCTCGGGCGCTGCGATGACTGGCTCGGGCGCCGCGATGACGGGCTCGGGCGCCGCGATGACGGGCTCGGGCGCCGCGATGACAGGCTCGGGCGATGCGATGACTGGCTCGGGCGATGCGATGACTGGCTCGGGCGCCGCGATGACAGGCTCAGGAGCCGCGATGACAGGCTCAGGAGCCGCGATGACAGGCTCAGGAGCCGCG
>CAZAIE010001309.1:0-2231 GCA_964485035.1 uncultured Myxococcaceae bacterium
GCGCTCTCCCGAACGCCGTACCAGCCGTGGAGCGCATGCGGAGAACGCGCCGAGACGCTCAGGCTCTTCGGGAAGTGCGGGTGGCGCGGCGCGGCGCCGCTGCTCATCGAGGCGCTGCACGACGCGTGCTTCAACGCCGTAGGTGCCGCGCTGGGAAGTCTCCGGGTGTTCTTCCCCGACGCTCCCAAGGAGTTCGCGGATCCCGACGCGATGCAGACGTACTTCCAGCAAGCCGCAACAAGCTCAACCTGGGACCCGCGCTACCCCGAGCCACCGCCCAGCGGCTCCCTCATCACCCTCGAACTGGGGCGCCAGACGGTCGTGTACCTCAGGGCAGGCCTCCGCGAGCTGCGCCATGCGGCCGGTTGGGTCTTGAGCGATGGCGCAGTAGGCGGCGAACCGAGATTCCGGGACGAATCGCAGCGAGAGAGCCACTGCATGGGGCTCGCACAGCGCGAACGCATTCTGCGACAAGGTGCGAAGCAGCCTGTCGAACTTCTCGATGTTCGCGCCGCTGACCCGCGTGCGGAGCCAGTCAGACGCGAGCGAGAAGACATCGGTGGCGTCGCCCGTGAGGCCCCACCACGGGAAGGCCATGACCTCTGGCTGCACCGAGAGCGCCCGGGCCGGCTCGCCCCGACCTGGCGACCTCGACCTGAACCTCGACCTTCGCGTCTACTCTCGTGGCGAGTTCGCGGGGGGCTGCAGGGGGTCGGCCCTTGCCGCAAAGCCCCGACGGATGCTCACCGAGCCGCCTCTCTTCTTCACCGGGTTCCCAGGAACGCCTTTGATTTTCCTTCGCACACCGGGTTCCCAGGAACGCCTTTGATTTTCCTTCGCACTGCGGCAAACCGAAGTTGCTCAGGCTACGCAACTTTTTTCGTCTAGGGCCGATAACTCCGAGACCATGCCCCTCAAGCTCGACAACCAGATCAAGCGGGTTCTCAGCGACCACCGCGTGCAGAAGCGCGAAGCAGCCGAGTTGATCGCCGCGGCCAAGTCGGACGGAAAGGTCTCCGCCAGCGAGCGCAAGGCACTCTCTAAGCTCCTTGGGGACGACCGGTTCGACCCGAGCGCGAAGGCTGCCCTGTGCGCTTTCCTCGGAGAAACCTCGCCCGCCTCCGCGCGGCTCGGCTCCTCCCTCGAGGCCCGGATGGACCGATGGACGAACCTCCATCAGACGGTCCTCGAGCCGGTCCGCTTCCGGACACCGGGAAAACGGTCGGAAGAGCAGGAGATGGACGACACGCTCATCGGGTTTGGCCTCGCCGAGCCGATGTGGTCGGAGTTCAAGGCCATGGGGTTCAGGAAGACCGAGGCTTATGACGCCCGGCGGGCCATGAAGAGTTTCGACGCCTCCCGCTTCACCTCCATTGCAGACAGCTGCGGCACCGAGCGGCTCGAACCCAAGGCCCAGCTCGTCGCCGACCTGGCAGCCGTCGTCGACGCATTTCGGCTGGGCTCGGAGCCGGATCTCTCCCGCCTCCCGACCGCGCACGCCGACCTGATCCGCCGCGCGGCGCGCACCCAGACCCCGCCGCTGGAGCGGGCGCTCGCCTCCCTCGAGATGGAGCTCGGCCAGTTCTTCACCAACAGCCCCGTCGAGTTGCTCGGCGTCGCGCCCGAGAAGATCCAGGCCGCGCTCGAGGCTGCCATCCTCGCTCACGCGTCTCTGCTGGAGCAGGGAGACGGCAACACGCTGCGCACGTACCGGCACAACGATTCCGGGTTCCACACGTTCTCGACCTTCGGCCTCCTGCGCGAGCTGTCGGTCCTGGAACCGGAGCGTGCCCGAGAGGTGGGCACCGTCTTCGCCAAGGCGCTCCATTCGGCTCAACGGCGGGCCGCGACGGAGTAGCTTCCGGCAACGAGCCTGGCTGCGCGCCAAGGCCCAAGAAGGCCTCCCGGCTGCTGGAAGAGGGACCTCGACGGCCTCGAGCCGGACTGCCTCGATCGGCTTCGGCTCCAGGCGGTGCAGGGCGAGCTGGCGCTCAAGACCGACGCCGGGGAGCCGGGGCCAGCCCGGCTGGTGGCGAGGGCCGAGGGTTTCTCGCTGCAGGCGGCGCGGCACCTGCACGCCCACGACCGCGCCGGACTGGCCTTCCTGGTCCGCTACAACCTGCGGGCTCCCCTGTCGCTGGCGCGCCTGCACGAGCTGCCCAGCGGCAAGGTCTTGAGCGTGGCGGGGGCGATGCCTACGCCGTCCGCGGTGGCGTAGTGGACCGTCACCT
>CAZAIE010001310.1:0-2230 GCA_964485035.1 uncultured Myxococcaceae bacterium
CGCGGCGCATGCGGCTTACGCCGAGTGCTTCCTGGATTCCGTAGAGGTGCCCTCGGGGCTCCCTGGAGCGCACGAGCTGGTGAGACGGGTGCTGCGGGCAGATCGCCGGGCGCAGAGCGAGGGGCCGGCGGGAGTGCTCGAGGAACTGGACCGTCCGCTGGTGCACCAGCTTGCGGAGCCCCAGGCCGACGCACGGCTTGCGTGGGCGCTGATGGAGCGGGCCGTCTCGGGAAAGCACGGGATGTGGCACACGGCGATGGTGCTGGCGCGGCTGACGGCGCCGAACCGCGTGGGCGTGCAGCCCGCCCCGCTGTTCACGCACGCGTGGCCACGAGAACGGATGGAGGAGATTCGGGAGAGGGCGGCGCGGTGGCTGGAGGGGTTCGGGGTGATGGACGAGCCGTCCGGCGGATAGCAGGGCTGGGACAGGGGCGTCGGCCGAGGGCCCCCTTCATAGGCCGGAACCGTGCGTGTTCACGACGCAGACTGCGGCGCGACGAGCACATCCCACTTCTGCAGGTTCGATGTCGGCCCGTCAAACTGGAGTCTCGCACCCTGCTGCCCCGTCAGCCGAGCAAGAGCCTCATCTTGCTTCTCCCCCGCTGGTTTCTCTGCATTCCGACTGGCCACCAGGTCCAGCATCGGATGCGCTGGTGCAGTTGTCGCAGCCACTGGATGCCACAATCGAAAGAAATGCTGCGAGAATTGTGAAGATGGCAAGTGCGTGCGCTATTCCGCGGCGAAGGGGCGTCCGCGATGACGTTTGCATGAATTAATCTCCCCGTAGAAGGTGATTTCATGAGGAAGTGCAAACCGATGTGGGACTCACTCCACGGTAAGCACCTCAATAGGCCCCAGCGAAAACATCTACACCTACAGCCTCCAGTTGCATTCTCTGAATAACTGCCAGGTCAGGGTGAGCGACAGCCAGGGCGACCAGGCGCTTCTGCCTGCGAAACTCTCGGCGGATCAACTCATCTCCGTTGACTGGGGACAACCACTGCATCAGCCACGCCCCCGTGATTAAATACTGCCACCTTTCGTCGAGGAGTTTGCGGACCGGCGACAGATTCTTGCCCCACTCCCGTCCACCGGAGGCATTCACCCACGGAGACCAAAATCCCTCTCCGCATGCCAGGGCCAGAACAAGGCCGCCTGGCGATGCCAATCGACCTACCTCGGCTTCAAAGGCTTCGCACCAGCGTACAGGGTCCATTACTTACCTCAGCGGATTCCCGTGAACTGAGGTCAGGGACGTGCTGGCGAGGGTCTCGGACGCCGCGACGCAGAGGTCGCAGCGGAGCGTCGATGGAGCTTGGTCGACCTGGGCGGCAAGACCCCCGACGGCCTCGCGGGAGGCATAGGCCTCGGCCGTCCCGGCCCAGAAGATGGCCAAGACCAGCAAAACTGTCGTTGCGGTCGCCATTCCTCGGATCACGTCACACAGCCTCTGGCATCACGGTGTTGCAGTTGCGACCCTTTTTCTCCTGAATGGCCTGAGGCGCAGCTGGGCTGGTCAACCATCAATCCTCGACGAGACCGGCAAGGTACTCGTCAAACGAGTTGGCGACATGCTCGATCTCGTGCTCATCCGTCTCTTGAAAGACGATCGCGGGCGCAGTTCCCAGCCGATAGTCCAGACCTAGCCATTCGTGGGCACCGGCGGCGATTGCAAGAATACCGTCGGGCGTTCCGAACTGGCCTCGGCTGCGGTGTGCCGCGAGGATTTCGTCGACAGAGAGAAGCGGAGGAAGCGGGACGTAGTACTCCATCCGCCGAAACCCCGAGTAGACAGAGACCCCTCCATCCTGCTTCAGGAGAGCTTTCGCGAGTTCCGAAGGCAACGGCCATCCAACCAGCGTTTCCGCAGCGCGAATGCGCGCCTCAGACGCCCCAGGCCGCCCATTGGCAATCCAAAACCCATACGGCAGTTCATCGATTCTCATTGGCTATCCCTCAAGCCAGAAGCCCCGCCGAGATGCGGAACCCCTGGGCGCAAGCGCGTCCGGCCGTGCAATCCGTGAGGCAGCAATTGAACCCTTGGACCTCCAGCGTGATGGGGAACCAAGCCAATCCGGTCGAGATAGGCTCGGCCCATCGCAGCAGTGGGTCGTCCGCTTGGGCCCACCAGCCCATAGCGCTCGGCGACCGCCAGTTCCATCAGGAAACTGTCGCGGGCACCAGAGTTCGTTCCGATCGCGTCTAGCCGATTTGGGACTGGAAGCGAAGG
>CAZAIE010001311.1:0-2230 GCA_964485035.1 uncultured Myxococcaceae bacterium
AGCGCGCTGGGCGGGCTGCTCCTGGTGATGCTGGGCCTCTCGCGCCGCCGCCGTTCGTAGCCACGACTTGAACGATGGCCGGCGCCGGGGAGACTCCTCCTTCCCGGCGCCGGCTTGCATCTGTCCGTCGCTTCCTTATCCTGTCCAGCCTTCGAGCCAAGGTTGCCAGCCATGAGCAAGCGTCCCGTGAAGAGTGCCCCGCGCGCGACGAAGGCCAAGCCTTCTCCGGCCCGCAAGGCCCCCAAGCCCGCGGCCCGGCCTGCGGCGCGCAAGCCCTCACCCGCGCGCAAGGCCAGGGTCGTCCGCAAGGCCCAGCCGGCGCCCAGGCTCGCTGCAACGCCGGCCCCCAAGCCTTTTGCGAAGCCGGCTCCGAAGCCGACCGCCCCGTCCGCCCCGGGCCGCGAAATGACGCGCTCGGAGTTCTACCGGAAGTGGGCACGGTCGAAGTAGCCTCTTGCCCGTTGCCCTCCCCGTCGCTCGTCGAGGCGAACCATGCACGCCCTGCTCCCGGTGCTCCCTGCGCTCTCCCTCCTCCTCGCCGGCGCCCCGGCGAAGAAGGCCGACCCGCCCGTCCCCGCCGGCAAGGCCACCGTGACCGAGGCCGCGGTCGCCCTCGACGCGCAGGACGAGGCCCGCAAGGTCGCCGAGGCCTACCTCAAGGCCCTCTCCGGCCAGGGCGGGGCGGAGGCGCTCGACTCGCTGCTGGGCGGGGCCACGCTGCGCGCCCGGAGCACCACCGTCCCCGACTGGAAGCTCGTCCAGCGCGAGAAGCACCGCCACGAGGTGGGCCAGCTCGAGAACCTCGTGGGCTTCGTCACCGCCGTCGACGCCGCCGCCCGCACCGCGCTGGCGAAGCTCTCCGGCGGCGGAGGAGGCCCCACCAACGAGCTGGGCGAGGTCACCGCCGAGGAGGCCACCCGCATCCTCGAGCCCACCCGCCGCAAGGCCAAGGTCTTCCAGGCCGCACACCCGGTGTTCGCCTACCTCGCCCGGGTCGACAAGCCGGTCTACTGGCACCCCGCCAACCCCTTCCGCAAGCTGCTCGCCGACGCGGGAGAGAAGGGCGAGTACCAGGCCGACCTCGACCTCTTCTGGGTCGAGACCAGCCGCGGCGAGGGCCAGCCCGCCCGCCGCTGGCCCCTGCGCATCGTCCGCTTCGCCGCCAACGGGCGCGACACCGGCCTGAAGGTGCTGCCCGCCAGCGACTGGAACGCGGAGTAGCCTCGGGCCCGCACATCAAGCCCCTCGACGGGGAGTCGCAGATAGTCGAGACTGGCGGCCCAATTCTGTCGCGGGTGCCCCACCCGCATCGCGTGCGGAGGATCCCTTGAAGAGAGCAATCTCGACCCTGGTCGTGCTCGGCGTGCTCGCAGCCCGCCCCGCGCTCGGCGCCGAGCCGACGCCGGTGGACAACGAGGTGGGCGTCGGTCTCTTCGGCGGCGTCCTGGTGCTCTCCACCAAGCACGAGCTCTACCAGCTCGAGGCTCGCTGGGCCGCCGCACAGGCGGTGAACGCGGACTTCGGCCTGCGCCTGGGCTGGATGCCCTGGAAGTACCTCGGCGCCGAGGGCGAACTCGCCTTCATGCCCAGCCGCGCCGGGGACACCGGGGCGCTCATGTACGGCGTGCGCGCGCACCTGTTGGCGCAGTACCCCATCGGCCGCTTCACCCCCTTCGTGCTCCTGGGCGGCGGCGGGCTGGGCGTGAACTCCCCCATGGCCGCGCTGGGCAAGGACCTCGACGGCGCCTTCCACTGGGGCCTGGGCGCGAAGATCTCCCTGCTCGACTTCCTGGACCTGCGCCTCGACGTGCGGCACCTGGTGAGCGCCCGCCACGACATCCCCGAGGTCTCGGGCCCGGTGACCAGCCACCTCGAGGCGTTCTTGGGCCTCACCTACGTCTTCGGCCGCCCGGTCACCACCGACGAGGACGAGGACGGCATCACCGACGGCAAGGACAAGTGCCCCACCCTGCGCGGCATTCCGCCGGACGGCTGCCCGCGCGACACCGACGGCGACGGCGTCTACGACAAGGACGACAAGTGCCCCGACCTCGCCGGCCTCAAGCCCGAGGGCTGCCCGCCCGACACCGACAAGGACGGGCTCTACGACGCCGACGACAAGTGCCCGACCCTCGTCGGCCCGGCGCCCCACGGCTGCCCGGACAAGGACAAGGACGGCATCCCCGACCGCGACGACCAGTGTGACGACGACCCCGTCCTTGTCCTGGTC
>CAZAIE010001312.1:0-2229 GCA_964485035.1 uncultured Myxococcaceae bacterium
GTGGAGGGGGTGGCCGAGGCCTGCGACGGGAAGGACAACGACTGCGACGGGCTCGTCGACGAAGGCGTCGTCAACGCCTGTGGCACTTGCCCGCCGGCCCCCTGCTACGAGGAGGGCTGGACCGACCCCGGCAACTGCACCGCGCCCGGGCGCACCTGCGACAACGTGGTGCCGGACCCGACGAAGCCCGGCCAGGTCACGCTCGACCAGACCACCAACACGCTGCTGCCGTACATCTACATCGCGGTGACCAACCGCAACGAGGTGGCGCTGCTCAACACCGACACCGGCCAGAAGGTCTGGCAGAAGCCGACCTACGGCATGTCGCCGTCGCGCACGGCGGTGGCCCTCGACGGCACGGTCTGGGTGGGGAACCGGTGCCTCTTCGACGGCGAGGACAACAACTTCGAGTGCAGCTCGATGGCCCACCTCGACCTCGCGGGCAACCTCATCTGCAGGGCCGACATCCCCGGCTGGGTCCGCGGCGTGGCGATCGACGCGGATGGGAACGCGTGGGCGGGCACGTGGAACGGCCAGGCGGTGTGGAAGGTCTCGGGCAAGAACGTGGACAACACGCAGAGCCCGCCGCGCTGCCAGATCATCACCTCGGTGCCGCTCGGCGTCCCGGTCTACGGCCTCGCGGTGGACGGCCGCGGCTACCTGTGGACCGCGTCCAACCCGGCCAAGAAGGTCGACGTCGCCACCGGCGCCGTGCTCGCCTCGGTGAACCACGGGGGCTTCTACGGCATCGCCATCGACCAGGCGAACCGGGTCTGGTTCGGCGGCTGGAGCGGGTGCGCCACCGGCAACTGCACCGACATGCACCGCATCGAGCCCGAGCCGCCGCACACCGTGCTGGGCACCGGGGTCATGGGCGTCACCGCCGTCACCGTGCACCCGGACGGCTCCGTGTGGGGCTCGAAGTACGACGGCGCGAACAAGGGCGCGGTGAAGGTGACGCTCGACGCGGCCGGCACGGCGGTGGCGAACATCGAGCACTTCCCCGACCCCCAGGGCTACGCGAACCACGGCATCGCGGTGGACCGCACCGGCAAGCTCTGGTCCCCGCAGGTGTGGGCCGTGGGCTACGTGAACCGGTGGACCGCCGCGGGCGCGCACGACGGCCGCTTCGAGGTCCATGGTGCCCAGGAGTTGTACACCTACAGCGACATGACCGGCATCCAGCTGCGCACCATCACCACGCGCGAGGGGCACTGGTACCAGCTCTTCGACTCGGGCTACGCCGCCGCGACCTGGGACCACGCGGAGTGGACCGCGGACGTGCCCGCGGGAACCTCGGTGAGCGTGCAGTTCCGCGCGGCGAACTCGCAGGCGGACTTCGCGGCCGGGAACGCCACCGCGTGGTGCGGCCCCTTCTCGGCGAGCCCCGCTGCGTTCAACCCCACGTGCAGCTTCCTCAACGGCCACCGCTGGATCCAGGCGGACGTGAAGCTGAACACCACGGCGGACGACGTCCGGCCCAGCTTCAGCGGCCTGAAGGTCTTCTGGGCGCACTGACGGCGCTGGGGACCACGGCGGTCGGGGGCTGGCTCCCGACCGGCGCCCAGGTGTCGCTGCCTAGAGCCGCTCGGGGTTGCTCGGCAGCCAGACGGTGAAGCAGGTGCCTTCGCCGATGACGCTGCTCACCGAGATGACCCCGCCGTGCTTCTCCACGATGCCCTGGACGATGGTGAGTCCCAGGCCGGTGCCGTGGCCTTCGGGCTTGGTGGTGAAGAAGGGGTCGAAGATCCGCGGGAGGTCCTGCGGCCGGATGCCGGCGCCGGAGTCGCGCACCTCGACCTCCACGCCCGAGTCCTTGGCGCGGGTCACCAGCTCCACCCGCCCGCCGCCCTGGGGCAGGGCGTGGCAGGCGTTGGTGAGCAGGTTCACGAAGACCTGGACCAGGTTCGCGCGCACGCCGTGGATGCGCGTCACCGAGCCGTAGGTGCGGGCAATCGTCGCGCCCGACTGCTTCAGCGCGTGCTCGCAGTACCTCGCCGCCTGGTCGAGCAGGTCGTGCAGGTCGACCTCCTCGGTGTGCGTCGCCGCGGGCTTCGCGTAGCTGGTGAGCTCCCGCGCGAACTTGAGGATGCGGTCCGCCGACTCCTTGATGCGCTTGAGCTTGTCGAGGTCGGCGGGGTCGGTGCGGCGCACCTGCGCGAGCTGGGAGAGGGCCTCGGTGTAGAGGGTGATGGTCGAGAGCGGGTTGTTGATCTCGTGGGCCACGCC
>CAZAIE010001313.1:0-2228 GCA_964485035.1 uncultured Myxococcaceae bacterium
GAAAGCTCGTGAGAAAAACCTCACTCGCCTGTCCCTAGCTGCTGAGAACCGACAGCGCGACGACCGCGAAGCTCACCTGACAGGTCGAGGGGTGCGGTTGGGCGACCTTCTGACAACGAGAAGTATGCTTCCTGAACGACTGCATTTCGGGAAGCATGCTTCCTGTTGCTTCTGAACGAGCTCGATGCCCCCACCCGCATCCAGGTGGTCAATGCCTGGAACTCGGAGCAGAGGGAGAGGCCCCGGGGCGGTCCGTACGGTCCAGCAGGTGCTCGTTCCGGCGGCGGCCAGCAGCAGGCCGCGGGGCCCAACCGGACCATCTCTTCCCCTTCCGGGCCGGAGTCGGCGGTCGGCCACCCGGCGGGTCCTCCTCGAAACCCACCGTCCTATCGCAGCAGCCAGCGCGCCGCTGCGACCCCGACGAGCCCGAGCAGCGCCACCGGCCCCCACGCGGCGGCAGCGGGAGACAGGAACCCCGCGAGCGCCGCGGCCTTGGCCACCACCAGCAGCGCCCAGAACACGACCACGATCACGAAGCCCTCGGCCAGCGCCGAGGTGAGGAAGCTGCGCCGGCCCCGCCGCAGCGTGAGCGCACAGGAGAGCATCGCGCCCGGGAGCCCACCCAACGGATAGGCGAAGCGGTTGTGCAGGGTGAGCACCCAGCGCTCCACCGGCAACCCCACCCTCCCCCGCAGGTCGATCTGCTCGGTGAGCTCGGTGAGCGGGAGCTGCTCGGGCCGGCCCTTGATGATGCGGAACGCGGTGGGGTCCTCGTCGAGCAGCAGCGAGCGCTCGCGAAACCGCTCCACCGAGGAGGCCGCGCCCGAGAGCGTGCGCACCGTGCCGTCGGAGAGCTTCCAGACCTGGCCGCCCAGGGGCTCCATCCGCGCCGCGTCGATGCGCTGGGCGAGCCGGAAGTCCTCGGAGAGGGTGAACAGGGTCACGTCCCGGAAGCCCTCCGCCGAGCTGCCCTGCCGCAGCTGATAGATGTGCCGGCGCCCGCGGTACCAGCGCACCTCGCCCACGTAGATGCGGTAGGAGCCGTAGTAGCCGAACTGCTCGACGTTGATCTCGTCGACGCGGCGGCTGGCGGCGCCCACCACCTTCTCGTCGGCGAGCAGCACCCCTCCCGCCACGACCAGCACCATCGCCGCCACCGGCACCAGCACGTGCGCCGGGCCGATGGCCAGGGCCCGGAGCGCCAGGTACTCGCCCCGACGCCGCAGCCCCGCGAGCGCCACCCCCGCGCCCAGGAGCATCGCCCCGGGCGCGAGCTCGTAGGCCACCATCACCGCCTTGTTCGCGTACAGCTCCAGCACCCAGCGCACCCAGTCCTCGCCCACGTAGTGCTTGGAGCGGTCGACGTAGTCCACCACCAGGTAGATGGCCGTCAGCGCGAAGAGCGTGCCCAAAAACGCCTTCAGGTACTCCGCCGCGACGTAGCGCCAGACCCTGCGCATCACGCCCCCACCCGCGCGGCGCGCCGCAGCAGCACCAGCCCGAAGACCACGAAGAGCAGGTTGGGCAGCTGCGCGGCGACCAGCGGCCCCAGCCGCCCCGCCTCGGCCTGCACCTCGGCCGCCCGCGCGACCACGTAGTACCCGACGTAGACAGCCAGCGTGGCCACCGCCCCCACCGCCCGGGAGCGCTGGCGCCGGCGCATCGCCAGCGGCACCCCGCAGAGGGCAAAGGACACCGTGGCCAGCGGCACCGCGAACCGCCGCGCCCGCGCCACCCGCAGCGTCCGCGCCTGCTGCGCGCGACCCTCTGCCTCGGCTTGGGCCGCGCCCTCCTCCAACTCGGCGGGGGTGCGCTCGTCGCGCGCTGCGCCGAACTGGTTGCGGCGCAGCAGGTCGTCGCGCACGCCGATGTTGAGCGTCGCCTGCTCGAAGGTCACCACCGCGTAGTCGTTGGTCGAGGCCGCCGCGCGGTGGATCTCCCCGTCGGAGAGCACCAGCCGCAGCGTGCCCCCTCCTCCGTGCGGGTCGACGTAGCCCTCTCGCGCCAGCACCAGCATCGAGGCGTCGGGGTCCCGCTCGTCGGAGAGCAGGACGTTGGCGAAGCGCCGGGTCTTCCCCGAGACGCCCTGGGCGTAGAGCGTCATCGCGTTGAGGGTGTCGTAGAAGACGCCGGGCTTCACGTCCCCGGCCATGTTCCGCTTGATCAGCTCGTTGACGTGCAGCCGCAGCGACGCCAGCCCGCGCGGCGCCGGCCCCGTCCCCAGCGCC
>CAZAIE010001314.1:0-2225 GCA_964485035.1 uncultured Myxococcaceae bacterium
GACCCTGTCCCCGGGGCTGCACGCGTTCCGCGAGCTGCTGCCCTTCGCAAGCCGCTCGCCCGCCCTCCGCCGCGTCGCCCCCGACGCCGTCCAGCGGCGGCGGCTGCTCCGCGACGCCCAGGTGCAGATCTGCGGGCCCCACGGCTACGCCTTCGTGGAGGTCGACCTGCCCGCCATCGTGCTCTCCGAGTCGTACTACCGGGACGGCAGCCCGCTCGACCTGTACCTGGACCTGCTCCACGAGCTGACCCACCTGCGCCAGCTCGAGGAGGGCTTCGACCTCTGGGACGAGCGCTTCTCGTACGTGGACCGGCCCACGGAGATCGAGGCGTACGCGGTGGCCGTCGAGGAGGGCCGCAGGCTCGGGATGACCGAGGATCAGGTCTTCGAGCACCTGACCAACCCCTGGATGAGCAAGACCGAGGTCCGGCGCCTGCTCCGCCACCTCGACGGCTTCCTCGCAGGCGGTCCGCTGCCCAACCGCGAGCGCGCCCTGACCGGGGCAGCGTTCAAGACTCGACACCCCTGGCGCTGCCCGAGGCGCAAGGACGAGGGGACGAGGTAGGGACCGAATCAATCTGGGGGCTGGCCGGCGAAGTGTCGGGCCGCTACATTGCCGGCCACGTGTTCCGCTTCGTCGCCATCCTCGCGCTCGCGTCCTTCCTGGCCCAGTCGTCCGGGCTGTACGAGCACTTCGAGCCGCCCTGCGCGGAACACTGCCCCGACGATGACGACGCCGGCCACTGCTCCCCGTTCTGCGTATGCACGGGGTGTGGCCACGGGGTGAGGACCGCAGTCCAGGCGCGCGTGGTGAAGCTCTGGGTTCCGCCAGCGACCGGCTGGAGCCCCGAGACCGTGACGCTGCGACCCGACGCCCCGGACCCCGCCGAGATCCTCCACGTCCCCAAAGCCTCCCTCGCCAGCTAGCGGATCGTCCGCGGCGCGTTCGCCTCCCGAACGCCTGCGCCCCTGATCGCACTGCGCTCCTCGTGGCCCACCCGCCACGTCGGGAGTCCCAGCCCGTGAGGAAGTCATGTCCTGCCGTCTGCGGGCGACGCTCGTCGCCCTGCTGTGGCTCGCCGTCCCGGTCCAGGTCCGGGCGGACGAGAGCCGCTCGCTGTCCCTGGACCAGGTGCGCACGCTCGCCCGCGCCCATGCCCCCGAGGCGAGCCTCGCCCGTGCCCGAGTCGCCGAAGCCCGGGCGCAGGAAGTGGGCGCAGCCGTCCTGCTGCGCGAGAACCCCAAGGTCGGAGCCGCCGTCGGTTCGAGCGTGCCGGAGGCGGGCCTCGCCCTGGAGCTCGAGCTGACCCAGGGCGTGGAGCTGGGGGCCCGCCGGTCGGCGCGCCTCGCCGGAGCCCGGGCCGGGGTGAACCGCGCCGAGGCGGAGGCCGACGACGCCGTGCACAGGAGCCTGCGCGCCGCGAGCCTCGCCTTCCTGCGCGCGCTCCACGCCCAGGAGACCGTCCGGCTGGCCGCCCGGGCTGCGGAGCTAGCGGAGCTCACGCTCCAGACGGCCGAGAAGCGGCACCGGGCCGGGGACGTCCCGGTGCTCCACGTCAGCCTCGCCCGGGGGGCGCTCGCCCGCGCACGCTCGGACGGGAAGGCCGCCGAGGCCGGGCTCGCCGAGTCGCTGGGCGAGCTGCGGCTCCTGACCGGCCTCTCCCCCAACACGCCGATTCGCCTCGTCGGCAGCCTCACCGCGCAGGCTCCCGAGGTCCCCACGGCGGACCGGCCGGACCTGCGGGCAGCAGCAGCCGGTCACGCACAGACCCGCGCCGAGCAGGACCTCGCATCAGCCCTGGCCTGGCCCGACCTCGAGCTGGGCGCCCGCTACTCGCAGGAGTCCGGCGCGGCCTCGGTCCAGGGCCTGGTGACGGTCTTTCTGCCCTTCTTCGAGCGCGGCCAGGGCGCCCGTGCGGAGGCCGCCGCCCGCGAGGCGCACGCCCGGCTCGAGCAGGAGAGTCTGCGCCGGCGCGCCGAGCTCGAGCAGCACACCGCCCGCGAGGTCTTCGAGCGCCGCGCCGAGGCCGTGTCCGAGCTGCGCTCCTCCCTCCCCCTGCGCGAGCAGGACGAGGCCCTCGCCCGGCGCGCGTACGAGCTGGGCGAGCTGGGCCTCGCCGAGCTGCTGCTGGTCCGCAGCGAGGCCCTCCAGACGCATTCCGACCTTCTCGGGCGCCAGCTCGAAGCGGCCATCGCCGCCGTCGAGCTCGAGTCCGCCACCGGAG
>CAZAIE010001315.1:0-2221 GCA_964485035.1 uncultured Myxococcaceae bacterium
CTCTCCCCCCACCGTCGCGGGACGAGGGAGCGTCGACCCCCGAGGCGAGGGCTGCGAGTTCGGGCAGCTTCACGCCCATCTCGCGCAGCGCCGAGAGCGTCGGCACCTTCGACTTCAGCAGCATCCGGTCGCGGCCGAACGTCTGCAGCATGAACTCCGAGAGCGGCGCCCCGCCCACCGCGGAGGTGTTGGCGCTCAGCCAGAGCGAGAGGTCGGCGGCCATCTCGGCCCCGGACTGGTAGCGCTTGTCGCGGTCGCGGGTGAGCGCCTTGCGCAGCACCTCCTCGATCTCGCGGGGGATGTCGGGCCGGAACCGGGTGGGGCTGGGGATGGCGGCGGTGAGCAGGGCCTTGAGGATGGCCAGCTCGTTGTCGCGGTGGAAGACGCGCACCCCGGTGAGCAGCTCGTAGAAGGTGAGCCCCAGCGAGAACAGGTCGGAGCGCCGGTCGATGGCCTCGCCCTTGGCCTGCTCGGGCGACATGTAGACCCACTTGCCCTTGACCGTCCCCTCGGTGGTCTTGGCCACCTTGGTCTCGGCCTTGGCGATGCCGAAGTCCACCAGCTTCACGGTGCCCTGGTAGGTCACCAGGATGTTCGAGGGGGTGACGTCGCGGTGGACGATGTTCAGCGGGCGCCCGCCGTCCTCGAAGGTGTGGGCGAAGTGCAGGCCCTCGGCCGCGGCGAGGACGATGCGCGCCGCCACCGCGATGGGGACCGGCTCGTTGCGCGCCCGGCTGGCCGCGATGATTGCCGCGGCGTCCTCCCCAGGGAGGTACTCCATGCCGATGTAGTACTGACCCTCGGCGCTCCCCAGGTCCATGATCTGCACGATGTGCGGATGGAAGAGGCGGGCCGCGAGCCGCGCCTCGTCCAGGAACATGGACACGAACTCGGGGACCGCGGTCAGGCTCTTCAGCATCCGCTTGACCACCACGTCCCGCTCGAAGCCCTCCGGGCCCACCTGCTTGCCCACGAAGAGCTCCGCCATCCCTCCCTCGGCGAGCTTGGTGAGCAGCAGGTACTTCCCGTAGGGGCGGACGTCGCAGACGTCGAGCCAGGGCGAGCGGGGCGTGGGGGGGCTGGAGTTCATCGCGCGCGCAGGCTCCGGAACCAGTAGCTCTCGGCGTGCTCCGCCGTCACCAGGCGGAAGACCAGCATCGGCGTGCGAGGGACCGCGACGTCGAAGCGGCCGCGTTTGTCCAGGGCCGCGGGCTTGCCGTTGAGGAACAGCCGCGAGCCGAGCGGGGCGATGCCCTTGGCCTGCACCTGGGCCCCGGCCACCGCGCCGGGGGTGGGCCGCTCGATCACCAGGTTGAGCATCGCGTTGTCGTAGACGATCTCGAGCTTGTTCATCCGCCCGCCGGCGAGCTCGGCCCCGGACGCGCCCAGCGGCGTCGCGTTCCACAGGTAGCTGCCCTCGCCCAGCGCCCCCGGCTCGGCGGCGCAGCGACGCTCGGACACGGTCTTGTCCACCACCGCGGTGCGGGTGTCGTCGGAGCGGAAGACCCGCACCCGGTAGCGCGCCGCGCCCTCCACGGCGGGGAAGGAGAACACCAGCGCCGGGAGCACGCTCTGGTAGTAGACGGTGGCCTTGAGCCCGGTCTCGGCGACCTCGTTGAGCGGGTGGCCCCCGCTCAGCGGCACCTGCTTCTCGGGGGCGAAGGCCGCCTGCCCGCGGGAGAGCACCGCCTCGCCCTCGCCGAGCACGCGCCAGTGCAGCTCGCCAACGGCGGGCGCCCCCACCACCACCATCGAGCCGCTCGCGGCCCCGGCCAGGACCACCTCCTGGAAGCCGGCGCCGGTGGCGACCTCCACGCGGCGCGCGCCCTCGAGCTCGGGCCAGGAGAGACCGACCTCCGCCCGGCCGAGGCCGTAGACCCGGATGCGCCGCCCCGGTGAGAGCACCAGCACGGGCTTCGCCCGCGAGGCCACCGAGAGTCCCTTCCCCACCTCCGCGACCTCGCCCGCCGTGAGCGTCCGCTGCTGGTCCTTGTAGCGGACCTCGACCGTGCCGGCCTGGACCTCGGCGCGCGACGAGCGCGCCCCAGGGGTCCACTGAAGCGACGCGTCGGAGGCGCCCACCACCACCAGCTCCTCCTGGCCCGAGCCACCCGCGAGCCGCACCTCGCGGCGGCCCCCGGCCTCGAGCTGCACCTGGGCGCTCCCACGGGTGACCGCGACCTGGTAGCGCTCGGCGCCGTCCTCGCGGGAGGCGCGGCCC
>CAZAIE010001316.1:0-2218 GCA_964485035.1 uncultured Myxococcaceae bacterium
CTCTGGCCCTGCGCCGTTGCCCAACGACACCCAGGAGGTCGGGCGCAAGGTCGCAGGCGCGGACACCAACGACAACGCGGCTGACTTCGAGGTCCGTGCGCGGAACCCGAAGAACCTGGCGTCGCCCTGACGAGCCTGACTGAGCAGTAACCGGCCCCCGCACCTTCCGAGGTGCGGGGGCCTTCCTTTGGGTCGGGCTTCCGTCGGGCAGGGCGATTCACTACCTTGCACCCCCATGCGACCGACCCTGCAGCCCCTCAGCAAGCTCGAGCCCTCCCAGCGTCGGAAGATCCGGGCGCTGTTCACCGACATCGACGGGACCCTCACGACCGACCACCGGTTGCGGCCGGAGACCTATGCGGCGCTCTGGCGCTGGCACGACGCGGGGAAGAGGCTGGTGCTGGTGACCGGCAGGGCGGCGGGATGGGCCGAGGCGTTCGCGCGCCAGTGGCCCGTGGATGCGGTGATCGCCGAGAACGGGAACGTGCTCTTCCGTCCCGGGCGAGGCGGGCTGGAGATGACGCTCTCGCTGCCACCAGAGGAGTTGGCCCGGGAGCGTCGGCGGATGTTCGCGGCGGTGCGGACGATCCAGGAGCGGGTGCCGGGCGCGAAGCTGAGTGGGGACAGCCGGTACACCGAGGTGGGGCTGGCCATCGACTACAACGAGGAGGTCCACCTCGGGGCCGAGGCGGCGGAGGCCATCGAGGAGTACCTCCGGCGGCGCGGGTTCCAGGCGGTGCGCAGCTCGGTGCACGTGAACTTCTGGCCGGGGAATGCGGACAAGCTGACCGCGTGCCGGGACCTGGCGCGGTCAATGGGCCTGCGGCGTGACGAAGTGGTGTACGTCGGGGACTCGGTGAACGACGAGCCGATGTTCGGAGGGTTCCCGCTGTCGGTGGGTGTAGCGAACGTCCGGGACGTGCTCGACAGGATCACGCAGCCGCCGACGTACGTGACGCGGGGCCGCGAGGGCAGGGGATTCGAGGAACTCGTGAGGGCGCTGCTGGTTGGGTGAACCACCGTCAGAACGCCACTTCCTCCCGCATCGCGCGGCGCCCGCGCCACCGCATCAGCGACACCCGGGCCTCTCCCTTGTCCGTGTACCGGATGATGGCGTAGTGGTGCGCCGTGGACTGCCCCAGGTTCTCGAGTGACAGGTTCACCATGGGCATCCACGTCCCGGTGTTCACGTAGATGCGCTCGCCGCGCCCGTAGGTCCGGACCATCTCCGTGTGCGTGTGGCCCATGACGACCCCGCGCAGCGTGGGGTCGGCCTTGAACAGCCGCTGTGCCGTCTCCTCGTGCTTCTCGAAGAAGCTGAGCTCGTTGAAGAGGAACTTGCTGAGCTTGGTGAACGGTCGGCGGCGTCGCCAGAGCGGGCTCATCTGGGCGCGCACGAAGTAGTAGCCCATGTTGGCGATGGCCCGGAGCGTGAACCGGGTGTCCATGAAGAGCCCGGCGGGGATGACCGGCCAGAATGGCTTCACGCGGTCGAGGTACGGCCGCTCCTCCTTGTACTTGTTGAGGATCTGCAGCACGAACAGGCTGCCCCAGGGCATGTTGAGGATGGGCTCGGGGTGGCCGCGCTCGAGGACGAGCTGCTTGAAGTCGAAGGCGTTCATCGCCTCGAACTGGTGCCCGTGGTGGATCTCCACGCCGCCGTCGAGGCGGTAGTGGTCCTGCTCCACGATGAACCGGACCCGCTCGTCGGCATCCGCGCCGCAGACCGCGCGGGTGAACGCCCGGCGGACGGCAGGGAAGACCAGCTCCATGTCGTGGTTGCCGGGCAGGTAGGTGATCCGCCGGTTCTTCGCGGACACGAACCCGCGGAGCGCCTCGACGACCTTCGGGTGGCCGCGCAGGCACATCTCGATCTTCAGCTCCCCGATGCTCTCGGTGATGGCCTCGGGGAAGAGCCCGTTGATGGGGACCTTGAGCAGGTCGAAGAAGTCCCCATTGATGACCAGCTCCAGGTCCTCGTCGGCGTGCTCCTGCGCGAGCGTGGCGAGGAGCTGGACGAACCGATCGTCCTCGGTGAAGTCCTCGAAGAAGTTGGGGCGGCCCTTCGAGTGACCCGTGCCGATGTGGAAGTCGCTGATGACGACGCGCGTGCGTTTCTGCATGACGAGCACAATACCGGCTCCGAGGCCCGGAGAGGGGAAGCGAGCCGAGGGGAGCCGAGGGGATGTCGAGGAGCGGGGAGCGGGGAGCGGGAGGG
>CAZAIE010001317.1:0-2217 GCA_964485035.1 uncultured Myxococcaceae bacterium
GGAGCAGGACCCGCTGGTGGCCGACCTGTTCGCCCACGTGCTCCGGGACGACTGGGAGGCGCTGCGCCGCGCGGTGCTGGGGGCCGGGGCGTGAGCGGGCGCCTGGCGCTGGGGGTCGCCGCGCTGGTCGCCGCCGGACTCCTCGCCTGTCCCTCGACCGATCCGGTGCCGGGCGACGTGGTGGTGGGCACCTTCCGCTTCACCGTCGAGCCCTTCCAGGACGGCTGCGGGTTCGACTCCGCGCCCGACGCAGGCGCGACCTTCGTCCCCCCCGGGGCGTTCACCGCGACGCTCTCGTACGACTCGAACACCCGGGCCGCCTGGCTCACCGCCGGGAGCGCGTCGTACCAGGGCGCGCTCGAGGAGGATGGGCGCTTCGTGGTCGAGGCCCAGGCCAGCCGCGAGCTCCCCGGCCGGTGGGCGGTCCAGGCCGACGCTGGCGTCTTCCAGCGCGGGTGCCCGGGGACCCTCGTCGAGCGCATCGAGGGGCGGCTGTCCACCGACCCGGCCGGCGCGTGCGGGGCCCCGGTCCCCGACGCCGGGGACGTGCCCGATGCGGCGATCGTCCAGCGGGTGTGCGGCTACCTCTCCGACCAGTTCAGCGCGCTGGACAACGCCGGATGCACCTGGGATCCCTGTCTCGTCGTCTACGCCATCGTCGGCGAGCGACAGTGACCCCGAGGAGCACATGACCACCCGGAAACCCGCAGTCCTCCTGCTGTCGGGAGGGCTCGACTCGGCCACCTGCCTGGCCATCGCCCGCGCGGAGGGCTTCGACGTCCACGCGCTCACCGTGGCCTACGGCCAGCGGCACACCCGCGAGGTGGAGCAGGCCGCGCACCTGGCGACGCTCCTGGGCGCCGTCTCGCACCGGGTGCTGGCGCTCGACCTGCGGCCCATCGGCGGCTCCTCGCTCACCACCGACGCCCCGGTCGAGAAGGACCGGCCCGAGGACGGGACCATCCCGCAGACCTACGTGCCCGCGCGCAACACCGTCTTCCTGGGGCTCGCGCTCGCGCTGGCGGAGGTGGTGCGCTCCACCGACGTGTTCCTGGGGGTGAACGCGGTGGACTTCTCCGGCTACCCCGACTGCCGGCCCGAGTTCGTGGCGGCCTTCGAGGCCCTGGCGAACGTGGCCACGCGCCTGGGGGCCGAGGGGGCGCGCTTCACCATCCACGCGCCGCTGCTGCGCCTGAGCAAGGCGCAGATCATCCAGCGCGGCGTCTCGCTGGGCGTGGACTACGGCCTGACGCACTCCTGCTACGACCCGGCGCCGGACGGAGGGGCGTGCGGCGCCTGCGACGCCTGTCGGCTGAGGCGGCGGGGCTTCGCCGACGCGGGAGTGCCCGACCCGACCCGGTACGCGACGTGACGGGGCTCCCCCTCCTCCTGGCCGTGTCCCTGGCCGCGGCGCCGAAGCCCCCGGAACTGGTGGACGTCCCCACGCTCATCCCCGACCTGGTCCTCGACATCCGCTACGCCACCCAAGACAACTTCACGAAGTCCGTGCTCTACGACTCGGCGCGGTGCCTGCTGCGTCCCAAGGTGGCGGCGCGGCTGGCCAAGGCGCAGGCGCTGCTCGCGCGCAAGGGCTTCCGGCTCAAGGCCTTCGACTGCTACCGCCCGTTCTCCGTGCAGAAGAAGATGTGGGAGAAGATGCCCGTCCGTGGCCTGGTCGCGCCTCCCTCCATGGGAGGCTCGAACCACAACCGCGGCGCCGCGGTCGACGTCTCGCTGGTCCGGCTCGATGGCTCGGAGGTGGAGATGCCCACGGGCTACGACGACTTCGGGAAGGCTGCACGCATCAACTCCACGCTGCCGTCGAAGCTGGCCCAGAAGCACCGGAGCATCCTCCAGGACGCGATGACCCGGGCGGGCTTCAAGCTCATGTACATGGAGTGGTGGCACTTCGATTCCGAGGATGCCCTGGAGTACCGGACGCTCGATCTCCCGCTCTTGAGCCCAAGCGCTTCATTGCAGAAGTGAAGGAAATTCCAGATCCGAAATGCCGCGGTGCAGCGCGTCGGCCCAGAGCGACACGCGCGTTCCAGTGAATTCGAACAGTTACCGCGTGCTGGTCGGTGGCACGGCGGCTGCAAAATTACAGACTGAAGCGCAGTGCACCTGTGAAGCCGGTCCCCCCCCCGCCGCTTCGTTGGTCGCTGCGCTTCACTGTCTTACCAAGCAGGCGGCGTGCCAGCACACAAGCCCGTCTAA
>CAZAIE010001318.1:0-2212 GCA_964485035.1 uncultured Myxococcaceae bacterium
GCTTCACTCGGGCGGGCTTCGGAAAACCCAGGGAACAGGGGGAAGATCCGTCTGAGCTGGCTGGGCCTCGTGGCTCACGGCTCCCGCGGAGCGTCCGGGCCAGGGGCCTCCTTGCGCTTCAGGGTGGCCTCGTTCTCCTTGATGAAGCCGCGGATGTCGTCGGCCATGTCCAGGAGCCGCAGCCACTGCTCCTTGTAGAGCGTCACCGGGAAGCGGCCCAGGCCGTAGACAGAGACCGCACCCTTGGCGCTGATCTTGATGCTCAGGCCCTTGGCAGAGCGCTTCTTCAGCGCCTCGTTCTCGGCGCGCAGGCGCTCCAGCTCCTGCTGCAGCTCCTCGGGGGTCTTCGGGTCGGCCATGGGGGTCCTCGCGGTGAAGGCGGAAGCAGCACGCATCATGGCACGGGCGGCCGGGCTCGGGGCGAATCGGTCTACTAGCGGGCGACGAACGGGCCCCACGCCGGGGTGTAGACCGGCTCCTTCCCGGTCGTCATCTGGCGCTGGAAGTTGCCGTCCGCGCTCATCACGAAGAGCTGGCTGAGGCCGGTGCGGGTGGAGGTGAAGGCGATGAGGCGGCCGTTCGGCGAGAACGTGGGCTCCTCGTTGTTGCCCTGGTCCTGGGTGAGCCGACTGATCTTTCCGTTCGAGGGGTCGACGGTGAAGATGTCGAAGACGTTCCGCTCGTCGCGCGCGGTGAAGACGATGAGGTCGCCGCGCGGGGACCACTCGGGGGTCTGGTTGTAGTTGCCCTGGAAGGTGAGCCGCTTCGGCGCCCCCCCGGCCACGGGGAGCACGTAGATCTGCGGGTTGCCGGAGCGGTTGGACACGAACGCGAGCTGGGAGCCGTCCGGCGAGAAGGTGGGGCTGGAGTTGATGCCGTAGCCCTCGGTCAGGCGCCGGCCGCCCGACCCGTCCGGGTTCGCGACCCAGATGTGGCTGTTGCCGTCCTCTTCGCTCATGGAGAAGGCGATGTGCTTGCCGTCCTGGCTGTAGCAGCCGCCGGTGATCAGCGAGGAGCTGCGGTGGAAGAGCAACTGGGCCTTGCCTACGCGGAAGTCGTACGACCAGAGGTCAGGGGTGCCGGTCTGGTAGCCGGTGTAGATGAGGCGGGTGCCGTCGGCCGACCACGAGGGCAGCAGGTTCATGCTCGAGAGGGTGACCTGCCGCGCGTTGCGCCCGTCCCAGTCGGCGACGAAGACCTGCTTGATGGTCTTCACTTTCTTGACCAGCGCCAGTTTGGTGCGGAAGGCCCCCGGCTCGCGGGTGTAGTGCGTGAAGAGGTCGTCCGCGAACTGGTGCGCCAGCGTGCGGACCTCTGCGAGCGGCCCGGTGTAGCGCTTCTTGAGGTCCTCCTTCCCGGTGACGGCGCTGTACAGGTGGAACTCGGCGGTGACCGGGTCGGAGCCCGACACCACGAACTTCACGAGGCTCTCGGCGCCCACGTCCTGCCACCGCGCGAACTTGATCTCGCTGGGGAGGAGGCCCTCGGTCGCGTCGGCGAGGAAGCCCTTGCGGTCGAGCAGCTCGAAGAGCCCGGAAACCGTGAGGTCCTGGTTCAGCGTGTCGTCGATCTCCTGGCCCGCGGGGCGGCTCGCCCCGGCCCCTGCGTAGAGCGGTGCGGCGATGGCGAGGGGCAGCGGGCGGAAGTTCGCTCCCGAGAGGCTGAGCACGGGCCGTTCGACCGGCGCGGCCCCGAGGGCTGCGCTGGAGGCCAGGACCGCCAGGGTGAAGACGATGGTTCGCATGCGTGCTCCTCGTTGGGCTGCGCGAGTCAGGGCCGGGCTTCGATGGCGACCCCTACCGACTTGAGCACCTCGGCCAGGTGCGTCGGGGGAGGTCCGAAGGGCGCGGCCTTCTTCAGGGAGAGGACGACGTCCTGGTCGAACTGTTCATTTCCGCTGGAGACCTGCAACTCCGGGTCCTTGATCAGCTCGCCGGTCGAGTTGATGTAGAGGACGACCGTGGCCTTCAGCCGGATCAACTCCTGCGGCGAGATGGTCTTGGTGACCCCGTAGTTGCGGCGGGCCTTCGCCAGGATCAGGCCGAAGTAGCGCTCGCCCTCCTCGGCGGTGTCGGAGTCGCCGTCGGGGTCGCCGTCCGGGTCGCCCACCGGCTCCTCGTTGGTCTTCTTGGCCCCGTTGTCGATCTTCTCGAACGCCTTGAAGAGGTCGCGCCGCCCCTGGTCCGGGTTGGGCTTGGCGTTGGGGGAGGGG
>CAZAIE010001319.1:0-2208 GCA_964485035.1 uncultured Myxococcaceae bacterium
CGCCAAGCTCATTCTCGGCGAGGACTTCCGCTGATCGGCTGATCGGCCGATCAGCGCAGGTCGACGAGGCGCAGGGCGGCGGCCACGAGGTCGCCTCCCTGCTCGAGCCCCAGCACCTCGCCGTCCGCGGAGAGCAGCACGACCGCGGCCTCCTCCTCGACCGGGCGCAGTCCGAGCGCCCGGGCGACTGCGCCTGCCAGGTCGGGGAGGATGAGTAGGTGCCGCTGCGGGTCGAGCCCCGCGGGGAGCCGGCTCGCGGCCTCGTGGAACGCCCGGGTGAGGAACGGCGTGGCCAGAGGACGCATCAGCCGGGGCAGCGAGGCCAGGTCGGAGACCGCGGCAAGCATCAAGGCGCTGGGATCCGGACAGCGGCGCCCCGCCTCGCGCAGGACCTCGTTCACGCGCCCGCTCGTCGCGCGCCCGTGGACCAGGAGGAGCAGGCGGCCGCCGGGGTGGCCGAGGTCCACCCGGCGGCCCGTCACCACCGCTGTCAGCTCGAGCGTGGGCATGCGGGAAACCATGGTGCGTGAACGATAGTGGGCGCACGAGTGCTCTGCCCGGGAGTCTCGTGCTCCGTCCGCCTGTCCCTGCCCCTCAAAGCCGCTCGCCTGGATTTCGACGGGGTGCGGCTCTTCTTCCCCACGGTCACTTGACTACCCGAAGCGAGCCAGGGGCGGACTGCTGGGGGTACCGGTGGGTAGATGGGACCTGCTGCCTTTGCAGGCGATGGTTGCGGCAGCTCTCTTGCTTCGCATGGGAGTCCCAGTAGGCAGCGAAGTCCCGCTGGCCCGGAGCGCGCGCAACTGCAGGACGGCTTCGCCGCGGTCGAGCCTCCAGCGTGCGCGCTGACATCCATGCGGTGGTATCGGCAGGCTCCCTCGATGACGCCCGTTGCTTTCGGGAGCCCGCGCCGCAGGTAGTCCACATCGCGCATGGCGTCCTTGTTCGACAGCAGGTAGTTCGCACAGGCGTTGGTGGTCTTGCGCCTCCACGCGCGCGTTTCCCAGGGCCGGGTGCGGCGAGGCACTTCCGAGTGCTCGCAATGAAGGGTTCGTCGCGTCAGGCGTCGATCTGCCGAATCGGGGACCCCCCGCGTTCGCGTCTCGACAGCGATGCCGCGTGGGCCTAGAACGTGCGCCTGCCAAGGCTGCCTAGGGTGGAGACCGCAGTGGAGGGAGACGCCACGCACGACCGCAAGAGGGCGCAGGTCCCGTGACGACCCTCCTGCTGATCTGCGCCGTCCTCACGACGGGCCTCACGCTCTACGCCGTGGCGCACTACGCCTGCGCCGCCACCTTCCTGCTCCACCGGCGCTCTCTCCGCGCCTTTCCGGACTATCCGGAGGACGCGGTCGCGGTGCTGGTCCCGGCGCGCAACGAGGGCGAGGAGGCGCTGCGCGTGCTCGCCTCGCTGGAGCGGCAGGACCACCGCGGGCCGCTCACCGCGTACCTGCTGATCAAGGACGCCAGCGACTCCTCCGTCCCCTTCCTTGCGCGCTTCCACCCCGAGGTGGACTTCGCCGTCGCGGCGCCAGCGACCATCGAGCTGCCCGCGCGTCCCGGCATCCCGCGGACCGTCGTCGCCTATACCGGCCTCGACCCCAAGAGCGCGAAGGTGAACTGGATGGTGGAGAAGCTGACCACCCCGTACCTCGCCATCCTGGACTGCGACCACCAGGCCCGGCCGGACTGGATCCGCACGTCGCTCTGCCTTTTGCGCGAGAGCGGCGCGCGCATCGTGCAGGCCAGCCGCGGACCGCTCCTCGCGCACGGCTTCTTCCCGCTCTGGGACTCGCTGCACCAGCACATCGGCTGCGAGCTGTTCAACGTCGCCTTCACCGCGCTGCGGCTGCCGCTGTTCTTCACCGGCACCACCGCGCTGATGGAGACCAGCCTCCTCAAGGCGCACCCGCTGACCCGCTGCCTCACCGAGGACGCGTACTTCAGCTACACCATCCTCCAGCAGGGCGTGCGCATCATCCACAACCCCTACAGCGGCTCGGACGAGGAGACCTCGCCCGACCTCTACAGCTTCCTGGCGCGTCGCCGCCGCTGGGCCAACGGCCACACCGAGGCCTTCTTCCGCCACCTCCCCGGCCTCTGGAGCGCCCCGCTCTCGACCAAGGAGCGGCTCCAGTTCCTCTTCCACGGCGGGCACTACCTCGTCTCGGTCTTCGTGTTCGCGCTGCACCTGGTCATCGGGCTGATC
>CAZAIE010001320.1:0-2207 GCA_964485035.1 uncultured Myxococcaceae bacterium
CGGCTCGGCGCTGGGCCAGGGCTTCAGGAAGGCCTGGGGGAGCGGCCCGGCCCAGCCCGGGTACCGGTCCAGGGTCTCCCGGGTGATGGGGAAGGTGGGCACGAGCTGGTGGCGTGGCGTGGGCCGGCCCTGCAGGACCGACCAGGCGGCGCGCATGGCCGCGGCGCCGAGCGGGCCGCAGAACTGCGCGGAGTCGATGGCGGTGAGCCGGCCGGCGCGGACGTTCTCGACGCTGCGGGGGTCTCCGTCGATGGTGGCCACGACGATCTCCGTGCGTCCGGCCTGCGCCAGCGCCTCCACCACCGCGAGCCCGCCGCCGTCGTTCACCGTGAAGACCACGTCGATGGAGCCCCTCTCCGGGTGGTCGCGCAGGATCGCCTCGCCCGCGGACCTGCCGCCCACGGGCTCGACCGCCTGGTAGGTGCCGACGATGTCGAAGGGCTGCTCGAGCTTGCGCAGCGTGCCCAGGAAGCCCTCCAGCCGCTCCACGGTCGAGGAGACCTGCGGGTACTCCACCAGCACCAGCTTCAGCCGCCGGTCCTTCGCGAACCTCGACGCGACGTACTCCGCACCCAGCACGCCCGCCTGCGCGTTGTCGCTGGTGACGTAGGCCGCGAGCTCCCCGCCCTCGATGTACTGGTCGTAGGCGATGACCGGGATGCCCGCGGCGTTGGCCTCGCGCAGTGGGGCCGTGAGCGCGGTGTTGTCGGTGGGCTGGACGATGAGGGCATCGACCTTCGCCGCGATGAACTCGCGCATCTGGACGATCTGCCGGGCCTGGCCCTCGGGCCCGTCGCCGGCCACCCGCGGCACCAGCTCCAGCTTGGGGCCCGGGCCGCGGGACAGCGCTTCGGCCTCGGCCTCCAGCCCCTGTCGCATCACCACCTGGCCCTGGATGGTGTCGGACCAGTAGAGGACGCCGACCCGGAAGCGCTCTTGGGGGCCGCGGGGACGGACCGCAGTCGGGCGGACGTCGTCCCGCGGGGGCGCGGAGTCCGTTGGCGGCGAGAGGAACAGCGCGGCTGCGAGCCCCAGGGCGGCAGAAGCGCCCGCAACGATGATCACCGTTCTTCGATTCATCCTGCCCCCGTGACGGCAAATGGTAGCGGCCAGGGCCGCGTGGTTTCCATGCCGGTTGATGGGCAGTCGGCCTACCCTCCGGGGCTGGCAAGGCCTGGGACGGGCGGAGCGGAGACGAAAACGGGCTTGGGAGGCCTCCTGGGGCCCTGGGAGGCCCAACGGCGTGTGTTGGGGGTTCAGGCTTGCTTTAATACCTGCGGCATTCGAGAGGGCCTCCAGAGGCCGGCCAGGCGCTCCAATGGGCCTTCCCGCGGCCTCCAGATTGTCCGCAAGGTTATGTTTTTGCTATGAAAATTCAGGTGGCGGGTGGAGGTTGAGATGGCGACGACAGGGCTTTCGCGACTCGAGGGGTACCTGCAGGGCCTGCCGCAGGGTGCGGACTCCCACCCCGAGTGCGTCGGGCGGGGCACGCTGATGCTCAACGTGCTCCAGACCAACCCGCTGACGCCTCCCGAGCTGGCGAGGTTGCCGCCGTTCGTCCGCGCCTACTTCGAGAAGCCCCCGCTCCACGCGTCGTGGGTGCCGGAGGTCCACATCTGGTCCACGGTGTTCGCGGTGGGGGACGTGAAGGGGCTCGATGCGCGGGCGTTCGCGGCGTGGTCGCTGGAGTCGAACCGCAGGCTCTGCGAGGGGCTGCGGCTCAAGGTGCAGCTCGACATCCTCAACTCGGCCCAGTCGGCGGAGATGGGGGCCATGACCTGGACGACCACGCACCACGGTACGCGGCTGGAGGTGGTGGGCTTCGGCCCGGAGCACACGCTGGCCCGGCTCGAGTTCCCCAAGAACCTGCTCAACCTGCTGGCGCTGGAGTGTCTGGCCGGGGCCTTCGTGGCCATCCTCGACGCGACCAAGCCGGGTCGGGGCAACGGCGTGAAGGTGACGGGGCATTCCGAGACCTGGGGCGAGTTCCGCACCACGTGGACGAAGCAGTAGCGGCCCAAGAGCGGACCTCGCGCGTAGGGACCGAGGCTGGCGCCCTCGCAACCCGGGAGGATGTGATGTCCAAGCTCCGCCCCGCCCAAGACTCCGCGCGCTACCCGCGTCGGAAGGGTCTCATGGGAGCGGCCGGGGCGGTGGCTCGGGGCGGTCGGGTGCGGCGAGGCGGAGCTTGGACATCACATCCTCCC
>CAZAIE010001321.1:0-2206 GCA_964485035.1 uncultured Myxococcaceae bacterium
CCACAGCCCAGAGGACAGCCATGGACAACAAAGGACTCCACGACCAGGTGAAGATCTGGATCGCCCAGGACCCCGACCCGGCGACGCAGAAGGAGCTCGAGGCGCTGCTCGCCCAGGGCGCCGTGGCCGAGCTCGCCGACCGCTTCTCGGGCCAGCTCGAGTTCGGCACCGCGGGCCTGCGCGGCGTGCTCGGCGGCGGCCCCATGCGCATGAACCGCGCGGTGGTGCGCCGCGCCACCGCCGGCCTCGCCGCCTACCTCCTCAAGACCACCCCCGACGCCGCCCGACGCGGCGTGGTGGTGGGCTACGACGGCCGCAAGATGAGCCGCGAGTTCGCCGAGGAGGCGACCTCGGTGCTCGCCGGCGCCGGGTTCGTGGTGCACTTCTTCGAGCAGCTCTGCCCGACGCCCATGGTCGCCTACGGCGTGCTCCACACCGGCGCCGCCGCGGGCGTGATGGTGACCGCGAGCCACAACCCGCCCGAGTACAACGGCTACAAGGTCTACTGGGGCAACGGCGCGCAGATCATCCCGCCCCACGACAAGGGCATCAGCGCGTGCATCGACGCGGTGGGCCCTCTCCTCTCCCTCCCCATGCCCTCGCTGTCGAAGGCGCGCCACGACGGCCAGGTGCGCTCGATGGGGCTCGAGGTGGAGACCCGCTACCTCGCCGCGGTGAAGGGGCTGCAGTTGCACCCCGAGGTCCCCAAGACGCTGAACATCGTCTACACCGCGATGCACGGGGTGGGCGCGAAGCTGGCCCGCGCCGCGCTCGCGCAGATCGGCTGCCAGAACGTCTTCCCGGTCAGCTCGCAGGTCGAGCCGGACGGCAACTTCCCCACCGTCCGCTTCCCCAACCCCGAGGAGAAGGGCGCGATGGACCTCTCGCTGGCACTGGCCCGCGAGAAGGACGCCGACCTGGTCATCGCCAACGACCCGGACGCCGACCGCCTGGCCATCGCCGCGAAGAAGGGCCCGGGCGAGTACGTGCAGCTCACCGGCGACCAGGTGGGAGCGCTGCTCGGCTACTACCTGCTCACCGAGCAGAAGGGCGGCGCGGAGCGGCTGGTGGTCACCACCATCGTCTCCTCGGGGATGCTGGGCGAGATGGCGCGGCAGCTCGGCGTCGCCTACGCCGAGACCCTCACCGGCTTCAAGTGGATAGCCAACCGCGGGCTGGCCCTGGAGCAGGAGAAGCAGCTCACCTTCGTCATGGGCTACGAGGAGGCGCTGGGCTACACCGTCGGCCGCATCGTGCGCGACAAGGACGGCATCAGCGCCGCGGCGGTGTTCGCGGAGCTTTCGGCCGTGTGCCAGTCGCGCGGCAAGAGCGTGCTCGCCTACCTCGAGGAGTGCTACCGCCGCTTCGGCCTCTTCAAGAGTGGCCAGCACAACATCGTGCTCCCCGGCGCCACCGGGGCCGCCCAGATCCAGCAGATGATGCAGCGCCTGCGGACGAGCCCGCCCCAGAAGGTGGGCCCAGCCAAGGTGCTGGCGCTGCGCGATCTCGGCCGCGGCATCCGCAAGACCGAGAAGGGAGAGGAGCCGGTGGACCTCCCCAAGTCCGACGTCCTCACCTTCGAGCTCGAGGGCGCAGGCCGCATCACCGCACGCCCCAGCGGCACGGAGCCGAAGATCAAGTTCTACTTCGAGCTGCGCGAGGCGGTGACCGAGGGTGAGCCGTTCGAGAAGGCCCAGGCCCGCGCCGACGCGCGCATGAAGGAGCTGATGGACGCCTTCGTGAAGCTCGCCCAGCCCTAGCCCTGCATCGTCCGTTGACAGCCCCGGGCCGCGGCGTTCGCGCTGCGGCCCGTCGCTTGTTGGAGCGCCGGCGGGGCCAACCTCACCCGCTGGTCGGCCGCGACCCGCCTCCCGCCTCTCCCATCCCCCCGGAAGCCGGCAGGATTTGCCTGGCCCGGGTGATGCAAACCAGCCCCGCAGTCCGACGACTGGAGGCCTGCGTGCTCGCGTTCAAGATGTCGAAGAACCGTCCGGCGAAGAGGGAAGACCCCGTCGCCCTCTCGAACGAGGAGGCGTCGCTCGAGGCGACCGAGGCGAAGCTCTCCGCGAAGACCACCGAGCTGGAGAGGCGGGAAGAGACCTCGGCGCGCGCGCTGGAAGAGGAGCGGCAGGAGCTGCTCGCGCTGACGAGGTCCCGGGCAGGCGAGCTCGCGGCCGAGGCGCTCAAGCGCTTCCCTGCCCCGCCC
>CAZAIE010001322.1:0-2206 GCA_964485035.1 uncultured Myxococcaceae bacterium
GGAGAGGATGGGCGGGGCAAGCGCCCGGCCGCCGTTGTCGACCTGGCAGGTGACGTCCACGCGGGTGTTCACCGGAATGGGAGAGGTCGGTCCCAAGCAGGTGACGGTGATGCTCGGCGGGAGCTGGCTCGCGTCGGGGGCCGCCGGGTTCCCGACGTCCGGCGGGAGGGCCTGGGCATCGGCGCCTGCCGCCTGGGCGTCGGGCCCCGCAGCGGCGGCGTCCAGTCCTGCCGGGCCTTCCTCGGCGTCCGGGGGCATCGCGGCATCGCGTCCGGCGATGGCCGCGTCGACGGGGATCTCCGCGACGACGTCCGGGTTGCACCCGGCGGCCAGGACGAGGGTGGCGACCAACAGCGAACGCAGGCGCATGGAGATTCCCCTCGGTGCAACGACAGGAGATCGTCGGTTCCGGGCACGGCCGCAAAATGGGAATCCGTCACAGACCGCGAGACGGCAGCGCGACAGGCCGCGGCCCCCAATGGTAGGCCTGGTGGGCGTCGTAGGGTCCGGGAGAAAGCGTTGGGAACCACGCAGAGCAGCGACCTTGAGGTCATCGGCGGGCTGCCCGCTGCGTCCCTGGAGGCCTTGCGGGAGCGCTTCCCCGCGCAGTGGGAAGAGGTGAGCGCGGCGATCATCGAGGCGCTGGCGAAGGGGAACCCGCAGGCGCCGGTGGAGCTGATGCAGAGGGCCCGCGCCGAGGCGGACGGCTGGATGGCGCGGCTCGTGGCGAGCCAGCAGAACCCCAAGGTCGCCGAGGCTGCGCTCCCGCACCTGGCCCGATCGCGGCTCGTCTTCCTGGGCCTCGAGAAGTGCCTGCACGCCGCCGCAGCCGCGCAGACCGGCGGGAGGGTCCGCTTCGGGCTCATCGAGGGGACCATCGTGCAGCGCCTGCTCTTCGAGAAGGGGCTTCGGCGCAAGCCTGCCTCGCTCGTGGCCTTCCGCCGGTTCTGGCCGCTGGTCCGGCAGAAGCGCATCCTCATGCCGCTGGTGCAGGCGCGGGGCATCTACTGCTTCTACACGCGCGAGCTGGTCGCGGAGCTGAAGGCGCTCATCGCCGGCCGGCGCTGCGTGGAGATTGCCGCGGGGGACGGGACGCTCAGCCGCTTCCTCAAGGAGGCGGGTGTCGAGGTGGTGGCGACCGACAACCGCGCCTGGTCGCAGTCCATCGAGTATCCGGACTGGGTGGAGGACCTGGACGCGCGCGGCGCGCTGCAGAAGCACCGGCCCGAGGTGGTGCTGTGCTCCTGGCCTCCCCCGGGGAACGGCTTCGAGCGCCACGTCCTGGCGGCGCCATACGTCCAAACGTACGTCGTCATCGGCAGCCGGCACGCGTTCGCCAGCGGCGACTGGGAGGCGTATCGCAAGCAGCAGGCCTTCGAGTGGGCGGTGGACGAGAGGCTCAGCGGGTTGGTGCTCCCGCCCGAGCTGGACAGCGCGGTGCTGGTGTTCCGCAGGAAGTAGCCGGGGGATCCAGCCGGATTCATTCATCCCCCGGTGAGAAACGACGAACGCCCCGGAAGACCGGGGCGCTCGGTGCTGCAAGGCCCTTGGACCGGTCTACTCCGGCCAGGGCGGAACGAGCTTCTCCTCGCCCTTCCGGAGCCCGCCCAGGTGCTGCATCACCTCCTGGTAGTTCGGGTGGCCGGTGGGGTAGCTGATCTGCCCGTCGCCGAGGAGGCCGTTGGGGCCCTCCGCTCGGAGCTGGAGCAGGATGGTGCCGTCGTCGAGGAGGCGGGCGGTGCCGATGGATGCGGTCTGGTTCATGTCGGTCCTCTAGCGCTTCGCGAGCTCGGCCTCGACGCTCTTCCAGTAGGCGTACATGCCGGGCAGGTCGCGCTGCAGGGTGCGGTCGCCATCGAAGTAGCGGGCGAAGGTCTCGGCGAAGGCCTCGCTCGGGCCCGCATCGCCCTCCTGGAGCAGGTAGGTCTTGCCCTGCTCGCGCAGGCGGGGGACATCGGCCTCGTAGGCGCGGCGGAAGTCCTCGCCGCGGGAGGTGTTGTCCGAGCCCAGGCCGCGCCGGGCGTCCAGGCCGTGGCCGAGCTCGTGGTAGGTCATGTTCCTGGAGCCGTGGCGCGGCGAGATGACGCGCTTGCCGTTCTGCTCGACGGTGGCGATGACCGCCTCGTTCTTCTGGGGCGAGTAGAGCCCGGGCACCTGGTCCCAGGTCGATCCGGGGGGCCAGCCGCGGGGACGCACGCCCTTGAGC
>CAZAIE010001323.1:0-2203 GCA_964485035.1 uncultured Myxococcaceae bacterium
GGGTGGCGGCGCTCGCGCTGAGCGCCGCCACCCCCGCCGCCGCGGCCGCCCCAGAGGGCAGGCTGCGCGTGGTGACCACGCTCACCACCTACGCGGAGATCGCCCGGGTCGTCGGCGGCGCGCGCGTCGAGGCCCAGGCCCTGGTCGAAGGCGACCAGGACCCGCACTACGTCCGCCCGCGGCCGAGCCTCGCCGAGACCCTGGCGAAGGCCGACCTCTTCGTGAGCACCGGCCTGGACCTGGAGCTGTGGGTCGAGGGGCTGTTGGACCTCTCGCAGAACCACGAGATCCGCAGCGGGCAGCGCCGCTTCGTCTCCGCGGCCCAGGGCGTGGCGCTCCTGGAGATCCCCAAGGTCCTCAGCCAGAGCGAGGGCCACGTGCACATCTACGGGAACCCCCACTTCACCCTCTCGCCGCTGGCGCTGCAGCAGGTGGCCCTGAACGTGGCGGCCGGGCTCGGCAAGGTCGACCCCGAGCACGCTGGCGAGTACGCCGCCAACGCCCGCGCCTTCGGGACGGAGCTCACCGAGCGGCTGGTGGGCAAGGAGCTGCTGCGCATCCTGGGACCGGCCACCGTGCAGCGCCTGCTGGCGCGGCCGGAGGGGTTCGTCGAGTTCCTGAAGGGCCGGCAGTACAAGGGCGCGCCGCTGCTCACGAGGCTGGGCGGGTGGATGGCGAAGGCGATGCCGCTGCGCGGGCGCAAGGTGGTGGCCTACCACCGCAACTGGAGCTACTTCAGCGACCTCTTCGGGCTGCAGGTGGTGAACTACATCGAGCCCCGGCCCGGAGTCCCCCCGCGCGCCGAGCACGTGGCCACCGTGGTCGAGCAGATGCGCCAGGAGGGCATCCGGGTCCTCATCGCGGCCAACTACTACGACGAGGGCCACGTGAAGGAGATCGCCGCGCGCGTCGGCGCCCGCGCCGTGGTGGTGCCGCTGTACACGCAGGGGTCGCCGCAGGCAAAGACCTACTTCGAGCTGATGGACCACCTGCTCGACTCCTTCAACGCCGCGTTCGCGCAGACCGACGCGGCCGCCGCGGGGCGCTGAGCCATGGCCCGGGTCGGCGTCATCGACGTGCTGGGGGCACCCGCGGGGGCGGTCCTGCTGTTCTCCACCGTGCTCGCCTACCTGGGAGTGCACATCCTCCGGCGCCAGGTCATCTTCGTGGACCTGGCGCTGGGGCAGGTCGCGGCGCTGGGGGTGCTGGTGGGCTACCTCTTCGGCCTGGCCCCGGCGTCGCTGGGGGCGCAGGTCTTCGCCGTGGGCTTCACCCTGGTCGCCGCCGCGGTCTTCTCGGTGACCCGGGGCCGCGGAGGCCCCATCCCCCAGGAGGCGATCATCGGGGTGGTGTTCGCGGTGGCCAACGCCTTCACCTTCATCGTGGTGGACCGCTCGCCCCACGGCGCCGAGCACGTCACCGACATCCTGGCGGGGGTCATCCTCTGGGCGAAGTGGGAGACGGTCGCGCGCGCGGCGGTGGTGGTGGGCGTGGCCGCGGCTGCGCTCGGCGCGGGCCACCACCGGCTGGTGGCCCTGGCGGCCGAGGGGCGCACCGAGGTGCACGGAGCGCCGTGGCTGGACTTCCTGTTCTTCGCCTGCTTCGGGCTGGTCATCTCCGTCACCGTGCGCACCGCCGGAGTGCTGCCCACCTTCGCGATGCTGGTCGCTCCGGCCCTCGTGGGCGGGGTGGCGGCCGAGGGCTTCCGCGGACAGTTCCTGGTCGCCTCGGCGCTCTCGGCGGTGGTGGGGCTGGGCGCGCTGGGGGCGTCGTACCTGGGTGACCTGCCCGGTGGCCCGACGCTGGTGGTGGCCCACGGCGCGGCGCTGCTCGTCGCCGTAGTGGCCTTCCACGTGGTGCGCGCGCCGGCCCGGGGGCGCGCGCTGGGCGCGGTCTTCGCGAGCGTGGCCTGCGCCGCGCTGGCCCGCTCCCCGCGCGGAAACCCCGGGCCCGCCCCGGCGGCGCAGGAGGCCCGGCGATGAGCACCTCGATGTGGAGCATCCTGCTGCCGGCCTTCGCCGAGTGCCTGGTGCTGACCGGGCTGCACGCCTACCTGGGCCTGCACGTGCTGCGGCGCAAGGTGGTCTTCGTGGACCTGACGCTCGCGCAGATCGCCGCGCTGGGCACCACCGTGGGCGTGCTCTTCGGGCTGAGCTCGGCGTCGCTGGGGGCGTACCTGCTCTCGCTGGCGTTCACGGTTATC
>CAZAIE010001324.1:0-2197 GCA_964485035.1 uncultured Myxococcaceae bacterium
CGCTCACGGGCGTCCACCTCGATGAGCGCGCCGGCCTTCACCAGGAGCCGCGAGCCGGGCACCGCGCGCAGCACCGAGGCCCACAGCTCCACCGTCCTCGCGCAGACCTTCGCCAGCCCGGCGAAGGAGCCGAAGGTGAACACTCCCGACTCCAGCGTGGGCGGCAGGCTCGGCTCGGGAGCGTCCGCGGGCGGGGCCCAGGCGAGGAAGCAGCGCGGGAGGCGCACCAGCCGCTCGCGGCAGAACCCGTCGGTCTCGCCGGGAGGGTCGGCCCAGGGGTCGCTCAGGCGCAGGTCCATGGCCGAAAGGCCGGTGGTGTCCGGGTACCCGAGCCAGCTCGCCTGCACCGGCGCGGCCCGGCGCGCGAACGCGAGCAGCCGGTTGTGGCCGGTGTGCCCGGCGAGGTCCACCAGCACGTCGATGCGCTCCTTGCGGACCAGCTCGGCCACCTGCGCGTCGTCGAGCGGCGCAATGTCCCGCCAGCCGTCGGCCTGGTTGCGGATGGCCCGCGAGACCGCGTCGGCGGCGACCACGTCCGAGAAGCAGATGACGTCGACCTGCCCGCGGTCGTGGTTGCCCACCAGCGAGCGGAAGAACTCGCCCACTGGGTGCGAGCGGAAGTCGGGCGAGACGTAGCCCACCCTGAGCCGCCGCGCCGGGTCGCGGGGAAGGTCGAAGGCCGGAGCCCCGGCGGCGAGCCGGTCGGCGTGCACGCGGGCGAACTCCAGGTGCTCCTGGTACAGGAGCACGCCCTCGTCGCCGCGGTGGTAGTGCAGCGTGAGCAGGAGGTTGCTGTGCGCGGGCGCGAGGCCCGGCTGCAGCGAGACCGCGCGCCGGGAGCAGGCCTCGGCGCGCTCCTGCATCCCCAGGTCCTTGAAGCCGCCGCCGAGGTTGCTCCACGCCTCCGCACACGAAGGCTGCAGCTCCACCGCCCGCTCCCAGGCGGTGACCGCGCCCACCAGCGTGCCGATGCGGGTGAGCGCCGCGCCCAGGTTCAGCCAGGCCTGCCAGAGGTTCGGGTCCAGGTTGATGGCCGTCTTGAAGGCCTCGATGGCCCGCTCCGGCAGCTCGGCGTCGGCGAAGGCCAGGCCCAGCTCCACGTGCGCGGCGGCCATCTCGGGGGCCAGCAGGATCGCCTGCTGGAGGAGGGACAGCGCCTCCGCCGCCCGCCCCAGCTCGCGCAGGCAGGCGCCCAGCGAGAACCACGCCGCCGCGGGAGCGCCCTCGAGCGCAGTGCACTGCCGCCACAGCTCGATGGCCTCGTCCCGGCGGCCCTGGGTCAGGGCCAGCGAGGCCGAGGCATGCAGCGCGGCGGGGTCGTCCGGGTGACGCGGCGGCACCTGCCGCGGGAGGGTCGGAACCGTCGCCCGGTCGGCCAGCCACTCCACGATCCCGGCAGTTCCTGCCTCCTCCAGGGCGGACCAGACCTGCCGGTCGGCCAGTTTGGCCCGCTCGGTGAGTCGGCCCAGGAGCTGGCGCATCTCGATGGCGGTGCCCAGCGAGGGCTGCGACGCGCTGTAGGCCCCCGCGGCGTCGCTGACCAGGCGCGAGGCCTCGTCGATGGCCGGGAGGATGCCCTGCACCTCGCGGGCGTCCCCTCTGCGCAGCGCGCCAGCGAGGCCCTCGGCAAGGTCCGACCGGCGCGCCAGCGCTTCGGCCAGGGCGAGCGCGGCGTTCGCCGCTGGGGAGTTCCGGGAGGTCATGTGGTTGTCCAGTTCCATCGCAGTCCATCCAGCGCTCGAACGGCGTCGAGGACGGTGGTTTGCAATGGCTGGGCCGACCCGGATGGAGGATGCGTCGAGCGATCAGCCTACGAGGTCGGCGGAGCCGTTGTGGAGCCGGATCCGCCGGGTGGTGCAGGCCTTCGCGAAGTGCTCGTCGTGGGTCACCAGCAGCAGCGCGCCCGGATAGGCGGCCAGCGCGGCCTCGAGCCGCTCGACCGAGGGCAGGTCCAGGTGGTTGGTGGGTTCGTCCAGTGCGAGCAGGAAGACGTGGGTCCCCAGGCCGCGGGCGATGAGCAGCTTGCGCGCTTCCCCGGGAGAAGGCGTGGAGGACGCCAGCAGCCGTGCGGGGTCGACCCCGAGCGCAGCGACGAGCGACAGCACCCTGCCCTTCTCCGCAGGCGGCAGCGCCTGGACCTGGGCGAGGACCGCCTCCGCCTCGGAGGCCATCAGGTCCTGCGGCAGGTACAGGACCT
>CAZAIE010001325.1:0-2195 GCA_964485035.1 uncultured Myxococcaceae bacterium
CTGCGGCGCGGCTGCAGTCCGACCGCCCTCGGCCCCCGCGCCGCAGCCTGCTCCGCCGAAAGGCGCCCAGCCGTACACCGGCAAGTTCAAGGAGGTGATGGACCTGCTCGCCAAGGGCCAGTCCAAGGAGGCCTTCGAGCGCGCAGCCGGATGGCGTGAAGAAGACCTGGGCGACGTGATGGCGCTGGTGGCCCTGGGCCAGGTCTGCGAGGCCACGCGTGACCTCGATCGCGCGGCGCGTGCCTACGGCTCGATCATCGACCTCTTCTCGCAGCGCGCCGACCTGCGCCGCTTCGCCGGCGAGCGGCTCGAGCACATCCAGAACGCGCAGGCGCTGGAGCTGGCCGCCGACACCTTCGCGAAGGCCGCAGCCCAGCGCCCCGATCACCCGGCGAGCCACCGGCTGCTCGGCTTCGCGCTCCTGAAGCAGGGCCAGCCGGCCAAGGCCTTCGACGCCATCGCTGCGGGTCTGCGGCAGTACCCGGGCGGGCGCTTCGCAGGCGTGGACCGCATCCTGCGCGAGGACCTGGGGCTCGTGGCAGCGGCGTGGATCAAGGCGGAGCCGGGGCGACGCCGGAGATCCTGAACCGCGTGAAGGAGCTGGGCGGGGTGGTCGAGGACGGCCCCTCGCTGCGCTTCGTCCTCAACTGGGAGACCGACGCCAACGACGTGGACTTCCACATCTACGACGCGCAGAACAACCACGCCTTCTACAGCGCCCGCCAGCTCGCCTCGGGCGGGGAGCTCTACGCGGACGTCACCACCGGCTACGGCCCCGAGTGCTTCACCATCCGCCTCCCCAAGGAGAAGCGCGCGGCGCCGTACACCCTGCAGGCGCACTACTACTCGCGCGGGCCGATGGGCTACGGCATGGGCAAGCTCCAGATCATCGACCACGACGGCAAGGGCGGGTTCGCGTTCGAGGAACGTCCCTTCGTGGTGATGGTGGACCAGGCTTTCGTGGACATGGGCCAGGTCACCCGCTAGTCCGCCGGGCGCCCAAAGCTTTCTTCGCCGAACGAAGAAGATCGGCGAAGATTGGGCGCCTTGAGTCCCGCCCCCTCCAAGAACCCGAGCCCCATCCGGTTCGGGCGCTACGAGCTTGTCCAGCGCATCGGCGCTGGCGGCATGGGAGAGGTCTGGCTCGCCCGCCTGCCCGGCCTGGGCGGCGTCCACAAGGTCTGCGTCGTCAAGAAGATGCTCCAGCACCTCTCGTCGGACCGCTCCTTCGTGAAGCGGTTCCTCGACGAGGCCAAGGTGGTCGTCCACCTCAACCACGGCAACATCGCCCAGGTCTTCGAGATGGGCGCCGTGGAGGACGACTACTTCATCTCCATGGAGTACGTGGAGGGCAAGACCATCGCCCGCATCAGCGCCCGGCTGCGCGAGCGCGGCGAGCGCTTCCCCCTCCCGCTCGCGCTCTACATCGGCGCCCGCGCCTGCGACGCGCTGGCCTTCGCGCACCGCCGCACCGACCCCGCCACCGGCAAGCCGCTGCACGTGGTCCACCGCGACATCAGCCCCTCGAACATCATGGTGTCGTACGAGGGGGAGGTGAAGCTCATCGACTTCGGCGCGGCGCAGTCCACGATGAAGGAGGCGCACACCGCCCCGCGCGTGGTCATCGGCAACCTCGCCTACATGAGCCCGGAGCAGGCCCGCAAGCGCCCGGTGGACGGCCGCGCCGACGTCTACTCCATCAGCGTCGTGCTCTGGGAGCTCATCGCCTGGAGCGCGCTGCCCACCGGCGGCGACCACGTCGAGCGCTGGCGGCGCGCCGCGTTCCCGCGCTTCACCCCGCCCTCCAAGCTCCAGCAGGACGTCCCGCCCTTCCTCGACCAGATCATCATGCGCGGGCTGTCGCAGGACGCCGCGGACCGCTTCCCGACCGCCGAGGAGCTGCGCGACGAGCTGCAGCGCGGGCTGAACCAGCTCGCGGCGAAGACGAGCCAGAGCACGCTGCAGGGCCTGATGGAGACGCTGTTCAAGGCCGAGTGCGCCGACGACAAGATGCTGGTCCGTCGCGCGCTCTCGGAGTTCGACCCGGAGACCACCGACCAGTCCGGTGAGTCGCGCCAGCCCGCGGACGTGGAGCCGGACGAGGTCACCCTGCCGGTGGTGGACGCCTCGCGCGCCGCGCCTCCCGCAGCTGCCCCGCGCCCGCCTCCGCCCGTCCCCTCTCCTGCGACCCGGCC
>CAZAIE010001326.1:0-2191 GCA_964485035.1 uncultured Myxococcaceae bacterium
CACCGGACGGGTGAACCTCGTGCTCGTCTGCGGCTCCGCCAAACGCCTATTGGTTGGTCATGGGGACGCAGGCCTCGTCCCGGCGCTGCCTCAGTGCGGGATCGCCACGACCACGTTCCCCCGCTTGTATCCCTGCTCGACGTAGCGGTGGGCCTCGACGATCTGCTCCAGCGTGTAGCGCCGATCGACGACGGGGACGAGGGTCCGGGCTTTCAGCATCTGCTTCAGGACCTGCAGCTCCCGCCGCTTCTCCACGGACATGCCGAACACGAACTTCTTCCTTCCGAAGGCCGCCGTCCAGCGCGTGTGGAGCCAGGCGCCCAGCCCGCCGGTGGTCGCGAGGTACCGGCCGCCGTCGGTCAGGCAGTCCCGGCAGTGCGCGAACGAGCTCTTGCCCACCGTGTCGAAGACGACGTCGTATCGCTCGCCCGTGCGCGTGAAGTCCTCCTTCGCGTAGTCGATGCAGTGCGAGGCGCCGAGCGAGCGCGCGAGCTCCGCGTTTCGGCCGCTGCACACCGCGGTCACCTCGGCGCCCGCGCGCGAGGCGATCTGCACCGCGGCGCTCCCGACGCTCCCCGAGGCTCCCAGCACCAGCACTCGGTCACCTGAGCGGATCTTCGCGAGGCCGTGCAGGAAGAAGAGCGCGGTGGTCCCGCCATCGACGGTCGAGGCGGCCTCCTCGAAGCCCAGCCCCGCCGGCATCTCGAGGATCGAGGCGTCCTCGGGCAGCCGGTTGTACTGGGCGTAGCAGCCCGCCGAGAAACCGGCGAAGCCGAACACGCGGTCGCCCGGGCGGAAGCGGGTGACGTGGGCGCCGACTTGGACCACCTCGCCCGCCAGCTCGATGCCCATGATGCGGAACCGTCGCCGCGGCCGGAGGATGCCGAGGAGCGCGCGGGCCATGAGCGTGTCGCCGCGGCGCATCATGCAGTCGGCCGTGGTCACGGTGGTCGCGTGCTGCCGGACGAGCACCTCTCCCGGGCCTGGGACCGGGGTCGCCACGTCCTCCAGCGCGAGCACCTCGGGTGCGCCATAGCTCCGATACACGATCGCCTTCATGGCCGCTCCTTTCGTCGTCACGGGTGAAAACGGAACGAGTTGTCGAGCGTCAGCCCGGCGACGCGACCGGTCCGGCCACGGGCGTCGCCGAAGGCGAACAGCGGCTCGAAGTACGGGTGCAGCCCGAGCTGGAAGTTGAACGTCTCCGTCGGGCGGACGAAGTCCACGCCCACGTACCCGCCCAGGCGCGGACCCACGGCCCAGAACGACGGCGTGCGGCCCGCGCCCATGGTCGAGTGCAGGTCGGGGCCGTAGTGGAGCGAGAGGCCCAGGGAGGGGCCGGCCACGAGCTGGCTCGACCCGCTCGTGGCCGGTCGGAACAGCAGGGTGGCCTCGGGCTCGAACTGCACCATGCCCCCGGCGACGGCCAGCATGATCGGCCGGAACAGCGGCAGGTTGACGTCGAGGCTGGCGTCGCCCTGGAGCGGGATCTCGGCGAAGGCGGAGATGTCGAGGTCCGGACCGTGGGGCACGCTGGGCCCCGTCGCGCCGCACATGCGCAGGTCGTCGAACTTCCAGCCCAGGCGCAGCCGGATGCCGAAGACGGGATCCCGCGCGGGCAAGGCGTCAGCGGTGACGGGCGCGAGGAGCGCAGTCAAGGACAGCGCAGCGAGAAGCAGCTTCCGGTGGCGGCGAGGCGTGGTCTCCATGCCTGCGAGGGTGACAGCCGCCGCGCACGACCGACATCAACCAGCCCGGGGAGGTCCAATACCTTTCCGGGAATCGTGACGGTGCTACCGGGCGACGACGGAGAAGCTCCCCACCTGGCAGGTCACCTGGGAGGTGTGCCGGGACTCGTCGAAGACCTGGATGGTCAGCTCCGGTCCGTCGGCCACGAACTCGACGCCCGACTCCTCCGCCACACCCCGAGTGCCCACGGGCAGGGCGCGCGAGGGCTGCTTGCCGAACTGGACCCGGAAGTCGAGGCCGGTGGCCTCGTTCATCGCCTTGCGGCTGGTGAGGTTGCCGTCCATGTCCGTCCCCGTCACCCACCGCTGGCAGCTCCCTGCGGCCTTGAAGAGGTAGACCCGGCTCGGGGTCAGGCCGCGCACGGTGAGGGTGGTCATGCCTCCCTCGGCGATGGACCCGGGCAGCTTCGCCACCACGTCGCCGCTGCGGTGCTCGACGACCG
>CAZAIE010001327.1:0-2191 GCA_964485035.1 uncultured Myxococcaceae bacterium
GCGGGCCGGCTCGGCGACTGGAAGCCCGCGGCCCCGCGCCCCAAGACCCCGGCGCAGGACCTGCGCATCGACCGGCAGATCGCCCCGGTGCGCGCCGCTGCCGAGGCCCAGCGCGAGCGCTGCCGCCAGCTCGAGCAGGTCCGGCGCCGGCTGGAGCTGGCCGCCCCCTTCGACGGGCGCGTGGCCGAGGTCCTCGCGGTCGCGGGCGACACGGTGCGCGAGGGACTCCCTGTGCTCACCGTGGTGGACGACGCGCCGCGCTCGGCCATCGCCTACGTGGACCAGCGCTGGTCCGGCCGGGTGCGGCTGGGGGACCGGGTGAGCCTCTCCCCCAGCGACCGCTCCGGCCCCGCGCGCGGGGGGACGGTGACCGCGCTGGGCGCGTCGATCACCGAGGCGCCGCTGCGCTTCCGGCTGGTGCCCACCGAGCCGCTCTTCTGCCGGGAGGCGTTCATCGCCCTCGACGAGCCGGCGCCCCTGCCTGGCCAGGCCTTCAACGCCACCTTCCGTCGCGGCCGGCCAGCGGTGAAGCCCACTCCCGACGCGGGCTCGCCTGGCCCGGCTGCCGCACCGCTCGACGGGGGGCGGCCATGAAGCGGGCCCTGGCCGTGTCCGGACTGGTCGCGGCGCTGGCGCTTCCCGTGCGCGCCGAGCCGCTCACCGAGGCCCAGGCCGTGGAGCGGGCGCTCGGGGTGAGCCAGGCGCTCAAGGCGCTCGAGGCCCGGGTGGGCGAGGCCCGCGCGCAGGTGGACGCCGCCGGGCGGCTGGACAACCCGGAGCTGCGGGTCTCCAAGCTGCGGTCCGACCGGCTGCTGCCCGCGTCGCTGGGCGGCCAGGACGGAGTGGAGGCGCCGTTCGAGGACCTCACCCTGGGGCTGCGCTGGTCGCCGCCGAACCTCGGGGCACAGTACGCGAGGCGGGCACAGGCCGAGCGGCGGGTGGAGGTGGCGGAGGCCGAGCTCGCCGAGGCGCGCGCCGAGCTGGCGGCGCGGGTGCGCACGCTCCACGCCACGGTGCTGGGGCTGACCGCGCAGGCGGCGCAGGCGCGCACCGCCCTGGCGCTGCGCGCGGAGCTGCAGGCGCTGGTCGCGCGGCGGCTGGAGCAGCAGGTGGCCACGCTGCTCGACCGCAGCCTCGCGGACCTGGACCACCTCGACGCGCTCACCGCGGTGCAGGAGGCCGAGGGGCGGCGGCGCCAGGCGCTGCACGCGCTGAGGGTGGAGCTGGGCCTCGGGCCGACCGCGGTGGTGGAGCTCGCCGCCGAGGGCGCCGCGCGCTGCGAGCTGCCCGCGCAGACGGCGCCCGAGCTGGGCGAGCGGGCCCGCGGCGGGAGCGCCCGGCTGAAGGGCTTCACGGCGCGCAAGGAGGAGGTCGCGGCGGAGCGCTCGCGGCTGAACCTGGAGCTCATCCCCTGGTTCAACCACTTCGAGTTCGCCTACGTGCTCGGCCCCGCGGACGGGCCGGGCCACGTGCGCGCCCGCTTCGCCCTCTCCCTGCCGCTGTTCCACTGGAACCGCCCGGAGATCCGCGGGCTGGACTTCCGGCGCGCGCAGATCGACGCGGAGGAGCGCGCGGCCCTGGACCTGCTCGACGCGCAGATCCGCCAGGCGCTCGAGGACCTCGCAGACCAGGTGGCGCTCGTGGCCCGCTACCGCGACGCGGCGCCGCTGATGGACGACGGCCTCGCGGTCCTGCGCAAGGCCCTCGAGGCGGGGCAGTCGGACCTCGTGCAGCTCGCGCTGCTCCAGACCCGGACGCTGGCGGCGCGGCGCGGCCAGCTGCGTGCCCAGCTCCAGTGCCAGCTCACCCGCATCGAGCTCGACCGGCTGGTGGGCGCGCCCGGGCCGCGCCCGTAGCCCCCCGCGCCGATTGCAGGGAACCGGGGCGGGGGCTATGCAGCTGCGCATGCGAACCCTCGTCCTCGTCCCGCTGGTCCTGCTCGTGGCGTGTGCACACCGCTACCCCGTCCGCGCCGGCGCCGAGCGCGAGGTGGTGGCCGGGGTGCCGGTGACGCTGGGCGAGACGGCCGAGCCGCTCCCGGAGGGGACCCGCGTGAGGTGGGACTTCGGCGACGGCTCGAGCGCCGAGGGCCAGCAGGTCAGCCACGCCTGGCCGCGCGCGGGCGAGTTCCGGGTGCGCCTCACCGTCACCGACCCGCGCGGGGCGCGCACCGCCGAGACCACGGTGCGCT
>CAZAIE010001328.1:0-2186 GCA_964485035.1 uncultured Myxococcaceae bacterium
GTGGTTGGGAGCGGGACGATACCGGTCTGCGCCGGGCGCTCGCAATCGGCGGGCGTCGGCGCACGGCGACGATGTCGCAATCAGGGCAGTGGGCGAACCCTGCCGCTGTCCAGGTCGTACATGGCCTTGAGGATGACGAGCTTGCCCTCGCCCTGCAGCTTGCTGAGAACCGGGCTCTGCTTCAGCAGATCGTCGGCCGTCCGGGCCACGTTGGTCTCCGCGGCCAGGCGGATGCGCGCGGGGCCGGTCGCCCACCCCTTCGCCGCGGCGACCGACGGGCCGATCTTCTTCGCGATGGCCTCGAGGTTGCGCGTGGGCATCTTCTCGCCGCTGGCGGCCGCAGTCACCGCGCCGCAGCGTTCGTGCCCGAGGACGATCAGCAACCGGGTGCCCAGGTGCTCGGCGGCGTACTCGAAGCTGCCCACGGCGATGGGGTCTGCGATGTTGCCGGCAGTCCGGACGACGAAGAGATCGCCCAGCCCCTGGTCGAAGACGTGCTCGGGAGGCAGCCGGCTGTCGGAGCAGCTGAGGATCATCGCGCGCGGCCGCTGCGTGGTCTGGACCCGCTGGCGCTCTGCGCCCCACGCGTGAGCGGTCGGCGTGCCCGCCACGAAGCGGGCGTTGCCGGCCAGGAGCTCGGCAGCGACCTCGGAAGGGTCTGCAGAGGGGCCAGCGTGCCCATGGGGGTCCGCGGCCGGGTCGGGCGCCGTGGCGTGGGCCGCCGCTGCGGCATGAGCGGTCGTCGGGGCGGCTGGCTGAGCGGCCTCGGCGGGGGCTGCCGCGGGCGCCCCGTGGAAGGCCGGCTTGGCTTCGGAGTGGCCGGAAGCGGGCTCGGCCTTCTCGCCGTGCGCCAGCTCCTCCTTGGCCTTGGGTTCGGCGTCCTTCGCCGTCGCCGTCTGCGGCTTCAGTCCCTGGACCACCACGAAGATGAGCACTGCGATCATCAGCAGCGACTGCGCTCCGGCGAAGATGACCCCTTTGGACATGGCACTCCCTCATCGGCACACGGCCCTCCGCCGAGAAGGCCCCTGCTTGCGGCGTCGCCGGGCCCAAGGCCTACTGCTGGCGTGGAGACCCGGGACATCGAGGCGAAGACAGTCCTAATCCCCTGCAAGCGCCCGGACACGTGGTTCGGGACGCACTACACCCTCAACCTCTATCGGGGCTGTCAGCACCAGTGCGTGTACTGCGACACCCGGAGCGAGTGCTACGGCATCGAGGCCTTCGACTCGGAGGTCCTGGTCAAGGCCAACGCCCTGGAGTTGCTGGCGTCCGAGCTCCCACGCAAGCGACGCCGCGGAGTGGTCGGCCTCGGCTCGATGAACGATCCCTACATGCCGCTCGAGGCGACCCGCCGCCTGACCCGCGGGGCCCTGGAGCTGCTCGCCCGGTTCCGGTTCCCCCTGCACCTCATCACCAAAGGCACGCTGGTGACCCGCGACGTCGACCTGCTGCAGGAGATTGGCCGGGTCTTCGCCGCGGTGAGCCTGAGCATCACCACGCCGGACGATGCGCTCGCCGCAAAGCTCGAGCCCAAGGCGCCGCCGTCCTCGGAGCGGTTCGCCGCGCTCGCGACCCTGCGACGGGCGGGGATTCCCGCAGGGGTCACGCTGATGCCTGTCCTCCCCTTCCTCGAAGACGACCCGGAGGCCATCCGCACGCTGGTGGAGCGGGCCGCCCAGGCCGGCGCCTCGTGGATCATCCCCGCCTTCGGAGTCACCCTGCGCGACCGGCAACGGGCCACGCTGTACCGCCACCTCGACGCACTGTTCCCAGGGCTCTCGGCCCGATACCGGGCCAGCTTCCGGGACGCCTACTTCGCCCCAGCGCGGGGGATGCACGCACTCGAGGTCGTCTTCCAGGAAGCCTGCCGGACTCATGGGATCCCCACGCGATTCCCGGGCTGGCAGCCGAGCGAACCCGAGCAGCTCGCGCTCTTCTGAGGCCCGGCCCCCCCTTGAAGACCGCGTTTGACGCCCGCGCGTCGGTGCGCTACGGGTGTCTCCCCCGCGAGACACCCGAGACGCCGTGCGGAGGCGGCGGGAGGAGCCATGGAGAAGGTGGTCGTTTCGGCACTGGAACAACTCGGTTTTTCGGCGAGCGACGCCAAGGTCTACGTCGGCCTGCTCCAGGGGCACCCGGCCACCGGCTACGAGCTCGCGAAGCGGACGCGGGTCCCGCGCTCC
>CAZAIE010001329.1:0-2186 GCA_964485035.1 uncultured Myxococcaceae bacterium
GCCCTCGGCTCTTCGGACCTCGGTGGCGACCGGCGGAGCAGCGAGCGGCGCCGTCCGCTCGAGGTTCGGGCGGCCATGCCGTTCGTCGACGGTCTGCGCCAGCTCGGTGCGGTGGAGCGTGCGCAGGTCGATGAGCCCAGCGCCCTCGGCGGGAAGGGTCTGGGAGAGCCGCGCGTCGACCTTCGCCAGCAGCTCGAAGGCGTCGGTGTTCGGCTCGGTCGCCTCCAGCTCGGGCTCGACCGGGAGCGGGCGAGGGGCGGGCCACGCGTCCGAGAGCGCGGCGCCGAGTTCGTCTGCGGTCTGGAACCGCTCCTTGGGGTCCTTCGCCAGCGCCCGGCGCACCACCGCCGCGACCCGGGGCGGCAGGCACGGCGAGAACTCGAGCACGTCGGGCGGGGAGGCCTGCACCTGCTGCTTCATGATGCTCGTCGGGTCTCCGAGGAAGGGCAGCCGCAGGGTCAGGCACTCGAAGAGCAGCACGCCCACGGCGTATAGGTCGGCCCGGCCATCGACCGACTCGCCGAGCACCTGCTCCGGCGAGGCGTAGGTGGGCGTGCCGACCATGAACCCCTGCTGCGTGATGCGCGCGTCGCCTGGGTTCTGCACCACTCCGAAGTCGAGGAGGGTGACCTGGCCGTCGGGCCCCAGGAACACGTTGCCGCCCTTCACGTCGCGGTGGACGAGGCCCTTCGCGTGGACCGCCTGCAGCCCGGCGCACAGCTGGGTGAAGAGCGGGAGGATCTCGCCGCGGCCCATGCGCCGGCCCTCGTCCTTCCGGGTGCGCAGCTCGCGGGACAGCGGCCGGCCCTCCAGCGCCTTCATCACCAGGAACGGCCGCCCGCGCCGACGGCCCACGGCGTACACCGGGACGATGTTCGGGTGCTCCACCGCGGCGAGCGCCCGTGCCTCCCGCTCGAAGCGGGTCACGAACTCGGCGACCTGGCAGTGCTCCGCAGCGAGGATCTTGATCGCCACCGGCCGGTCGAGCGCGAGGTCGCGCGCCAGGAACACCGCGCCCATGCCCCCCGAGCCGATGCGTGCCTCGAGCCGCCACTTCCCGTCCAGGACCTCGCGGGTGCGCAGTGGCGCTTCCCCCGGTCCCTCGCAGCGCTCGCAGCGCAGGGCGCCAGCCGCCAGCTCACGCTGGCAGGTGCCGCAGGTCCGGGTGGCGTGCTCGGTGCCCATCGCAGAGCAAACGCGCGAGGGGGGCCAGGTGTGAAGGCCCCGGTCCTCAGCCCTCGGTCCCGTCGAGCGCGCGCTGCGCAGCGGCCAGGTCGGGCTCCACGCAGAGCACCGAGTCGAGCTGGACGAGGGTCAGCATCCGCGCGAGGTGACCCGCGACGCCGCAGACCACGAACCGGCCCTTGGCGTTTCGGCAGAGACGGTGTCCCACGAGGAGGGCGCTCAGTCCGGTGGGGTCCGCGGCGGGACACCCCGAGAGGTCCACCACCATCCGGGTCGCTCCCTGCTGGGCCAGGCGCGAGAGCTCCGCCTTCAGCGCAGTCGCGGCAGCGGCGTCGAGCGGGCCGTCCACGCGGACGCACGCAAAGCCCTCGTTCGCGGTGCTGGTGACGGGCATGCGTCAACCCCAGGCGGCGCGGAGGTCGAAGTGCGTCGCGTCGGCGTCGAGCAGGCTCACGGACGCGGCCTTGGTCTGCGCCGTGAGCAGCCCGGCCTGGAAGTTGTTGGCGATCATCTTGCCGATCACCGGAGGCCAGAGCTGGGCGGGGAAGTCGATGCGCGCCGCGGCCTCGTGGGACCCGAGCGCGGTGATGGCGAGGCGCGTCCCGCGGTGCAGGGTGCTCCAGCGCGGGGCGCTCACGTTCAGCAGGGTCTGCACTGGGACGAAGGCGGTGAGCACGCGGTAGGCCGCGCTGGCGTAGAAGCGGTGTTGCGCGGCCTTGTCGTGCGCCAGGAAGGCCTCGTCGGAGCCCAGCGCCTCGGCGATGGCCAGGGTCATGCAGCAGGCGTGGACCTCGGGCAGCCACTCGGGCATCGCGTCCGGGCGCAGGAAGAGCGAGGCCACTGGCGCGGGGAGTCCGGTGGGGTCCACGTCCACGCTGACGTCGGTGCGCATGGTGCGCACCACGCCGCCCTGGACCTGGCACTCCGGGTAGGAGTCGAGGCCCTGGGGAAGCTTGGCGAGGTAGGCAGCGACGTGGGTGAGGCGGTCCATGGCGCAGAGT
>CAZAIE010001330.1:0-2183 GCA_964485035.1 uncultured Myxococcaceae bacterium
GTCCGGGCGCCCTGCGACGTCCCCTCGTGCGCAGCGGCGTGCTGTTCCTGCTCACCTTCCTGAGCGCCACGGTCGCCATCGGCTACCCCGAGTACGCCGGCCACGGGGTCCCCGGGGTCCTGCGCGAGGGCGTGCCGTACGCCGCCGCGCTGATGACCATCCTCCTCGCACACGAGCTGGGTCACTACCTCGCCGCCCGGGCGCACGCCGTCGACGCCTCGCTGCCCTACTTCGTGCCCCTGCCCTTCGGGTTCGGCACCCTGGGCGCCCTCATCGAGCTGCGCTCGCCCATGCCCACGCGAGACGCCGCGCTGGACATCGGGGCGGCCGGCCCGCTGGCCGGGTTCGTGGTCGCCGTGCCCATCCTCTTCGCCGGCGTGGCCCAGAGCCAGGTGCTGCCGGCCTCCACCTTCGGCGCAGTGAACGCCGACTACCAGACCCTCCTCAGCATCCTCGAGGCGCTGCGCGACGGGCGGCTGCACTGGCCGCCGGAGCCGGCGCAGGCGCTCTACCCCAACAACAGCGCCGTCACCTGGCTCGCGGCCTGGCTCACGCACGGGACGCTGCCGGCGAACGCCGAGCTCCGCTACGGACCGCTGGCGCTCGCAGGCTGGGTGGGGATGGTCTTCACCAGCCTCAACCTCACCCCGGTGGGCCTGCTCGACGGCGGCCACGTGGTCTACGCCGTCTTCGGGCGCTGGGCGGAGCTGGTCTCACGGTGCTTCTGCTGGGCCCTGCTCGGGCTGGCGATCTTCGCATCCATCAACTGGCTGGTGTGGTGGGTCTTCGCGCGGTTCGTGGTGGGGGTGTGGCACCCGCAGTCGCCCGACCCCCGGCCGCTCTCGCGGGGGCGCAGGTGGGTCGCCGCGCTCGCGCTCGCAGTGCTCGCGCTGACCTTCATCCCCGTGCCGCTGGCGTTCTGAGGCTCAGGAGCAGACGCGGTTGCGGCCCGCCTGCTTGGCCTCGTAGAGCTTCTCGTCCGCGGCCTTGAGCAGCGCCTGCATGTCCGTGACCTTGGGGCCGATGGCGGCGACGCCGCAGCTGAGCGTGACCGGGATGACCTGGTCCTCGAAGACGAAGCGCTGCTTCTCCACCACCTTGCGCACCTTCTCCGCGGTGGCCTCCGCGCCCGCCAGGTCGATCTCCGGGAGGATGAGCCCGAACTCCTCGCCGCCGTAGCGGGCGAAGACGTCCTCGCGGCGGAGCTTGGTCTTCACCGCCGAGGCGAGCTGCTTGAGCACGTAGTCGCCCGCGAGGTGGCCGTAGGTGTCGTTGATCTTCTTGAAGTGGTCGATGTCCATCATCCCCAGCGTCAGCGCGCGGCCGTAGCGGTGGCAGCGGCTCACCTCGCGCTCCAGGGTCTCGACCATGTACCGCTTGTTGAAGATCTGCGTGAGCCCGTCGATGGTGGTGAGCCGGTAGATCTCCTCGTGGTACTGGCCCTCGATGTTCCCGCCGGCGATGTACTTGAAGATGATCCGGCCGATCTTGATGAAGTCGCCGTTGCGCAGCGTGAGGGTGCCCTCGACCGGCTCGTCGTTGACGAAGGTCCCGTTGGTCGAGCCCATGTCCGCGACGGTGGCGTGCCCCTCGTCCTGGACGATCTTCGCGTGCGCCCGGGAGATGGAGTCCTGGTCCACCTGGATGTCGGACTTGGAGGAGCGCCCGATGACGGTGACCTTGCGGTCGAGGTCGTACTTGCGACCCAGCTCCTCGCCGTAGATGACCACCAGCGCGGCGCTGCGGTCGGTGGGGCGGTCGGAGATCTTGCTGATGACGGTGACCACCGTCCTGCTCTTCGCCATGTGCCGTCCGTGCGGTGTGCGGGTGGTGGTCCCTCAGCGGGGCTCGGGGTCCTTGGGTCCCTGGACTTCCGCGGACGGCGCAGCAGGCTCCGCGGGCGCAGCCGGGGCCTCTTCCGTGGAGACGACCAGCTCGGTCGAGAGCACCGCCTCGGTGGGGAGCACGGCTTCGGTCGGCAGCGGCGCGGCCTGCTCCGTGGAGACGACCAGCTCGGTCGAGAGCACCGGCTCCGCGATGAGGACCGGGTGCGTGAGCACTGGCGCAGGAGGAGCAAGCGGCGGCGCGGGAGGCTCGGGGAGCACGCCACGGTCGGCGGCGTCGTAGGCAGCGAAGAACCCGAGCTGGGCGGTGGCGAAGTACGCGTTGACGAGGCTCGCAAC
>CAZAIE010001331.1:0-2176 GCA_964485035.1 uncultured Myxococcaceae bacterium
CGCAGGGCTCGAGGTCGTCGCCAGCGCTGGCGGCGAGGGACTCCGGGTGGTCCTGGGCTCCAAGCGGATCGACGCGGCGGAGCTGGGAGCGTCGCTCGCGGGGACAGAGCGCACCGACGGGGCCTGGGACGGCACCGGGGAGGTGAGGGTGCGTGGGCTCGCGGCGGAGGTCGGTGCGTCGGTCCGCGGCGAGGCCCGGGTCGGCCTCTCGGCCCAGGCGCTGCGCCCGGACCTCGCGGCGCCGCTGGCCACCAAGGGAACGCTCCAGCTCGATGGCCGGGTGCCCACGCTCTCGGTGGGCTTCGCTCCCTGGCGCGTGAAGTCGACGGACCTGTCGCTCACCGCGAGGAGCCAGCTCACGGGCGCCCCTCCGTTCGCCCTCGACGTGGACCTGCCGGTGGGGCGGTTGGAGGTCACCGGCGCCGGGGAGCAGCAGGTGCTCGACTCGCCGCTGAAGCTGCACGCCGCCGTCACCGGCGCCCGCCCCGACCTCTCGCGTCCGCTGCGCAGCCGCGGGGCCGTGAAGGCCGACCTCGAGCTGGGTGCCGTTCGGGCGGGCCTCCTGGCGACCAAGGAGCCGGACGCCGTCGAGTACACGCTGACGGCGCTGGCCAGCACGTTGAAGATCCTGGGTCCGTTCCTTCCCAAGGGCTGGGTGGTGCCGCTCGACCAGATGACCATGTCGCTGCGCTCGCTGGGGCGGGTGGAGCGGCTCGGAGCCGGCGTGCCCACGCTGAACCAGCGCGCCGCGCTCGCCGTCGAGCGCCCCGGCCTCACGCTCGCTGGCGGCAGCGGCTCGGCCGAGCGGCTCGAGCTCTCCCTGCGCACCGACGGGACCGCCTCCCGACAGTCGCTGGACGGAGAGCTCTCGCTCCGGGCGCTGGTCCTGGGCAAGTCGCCGCAGGGCGACGGGCGGCTCACTCTCTCCGGGGCCTTCGACCTCGACGCCCCGTCGGCGCGGGTGAAGCTCGCCGCCACGAGGGACACGGGTCCGTCAGTCTCCGCCGACCTCAAGGCCTCGTTCGAGCGTCCCCAGCGTCGGGTCGTCTACGACGTCAGCGCGAGCGCCTCGCGGCTCGCGACGCTGGCCCCGCTCCTCGTCCCCCGCGGCAAGCTCGCGGGGCTGGACCTCAAGACCCTCTCGGCGACGGTGGCTGCGACCGGCGCCTTCGCCGGGGTGGTCGACGACCTCGTCGTCCGCGAGGGCAGGGTGAAGCTCGCTCCCCGACCGCTGGCGACGCTCGCGGGCGAGAGCCGGCTCACGGCGGACGTGGAGGGCTTCTCCTGGGCCGCGGGCGATCAGCAGGTGGGTGTGCCCAAGGGCCGGTTCTCGGGCCACCTCACCTCGGCCGGCGGCGTGCACACGCTGCGCAGCGACCTGTCGGCCGGCGCCGTGCACCTCGCCTTCGGCGTCCACGAGGTGGACCTCACCGGCTTCAGCGACTCGCTCGAGGCGACCAGCGGCGATCCCCTGGCCGGCGTCGGCGAGGTGCGGCAGAAGGCGCACGTTCGAGGGGCGAAGCTGAGCACCGTCCCCGGGTACCCGCTGGTGGACCTGACGCTCGCGCTCCACGCCCTCCGCGATGCCGAGGGCACGGTGCAAGCCCCGGTCATCCAGGTCGACAACCCGGCGGCGGGGACCTCCCTGAAGCTGGAGGGCAGCGCGGCGCTGGGCCCCGACCGGCGGACGCTCTCCCTGCGCGGGAGCGTCACGCAGGACCTCGCGCGGGCGTGGACCGACCGGGAGGCCTTCGAGGGAGCGGGGCGGCTGGACCTCGCGCTCCGCCTCGACTCGCCCGACCTGCGCTCCTTCCACGCCGAGGGCGAGGCGCGGCTCTCCGGCGCGCGCTTGAAGCTCGGCCGGGCCGGGTGGGCGGCGGAGTCGGTGGACGCGGAGGTCCCCCTGGAGGCGGACTTCGCGCTGGGGGCCAACGGCTGGGCCCTGCGGCCGCAGCCGGGCGCCGACGCCTTCACGCAGATGCGCTTCGCCGACCAGCACCCCTTCCGCAGCCGGCCCAGCTTCCTCTCCATCGGCAAGCTGGTGACCCCCGCGGTGACCCTGTCCCCGGTGGCCGGCAACCTCGAGGTGGCCAAGGGCGTGGTGCTGCTCAGCCAGCTCGAGGTGGGCGTGCGGAAGGGCGTGGTCACCGGCCAGTGCGCGCTCAAGTTCCAGGGC
>CAZAIE010001332.1:0-2172 GCA_964485035.1 uncultured Myxococcaceae bacterium
CCCCAGTCCTGCGCCGGCTCCCGTTCCCCAGGGTTCTGCCTGGCCTTCCGCTCCGACGCCTGCACCCTTCCCGTCCCCTGCGACTGCCGCGGCACCGCTGCAGGCAAGGGTCGCCGTCCCCATCGCCTCGCAGGTTCCCCCGCCGGGACAGGTGACGGTGCGCAAGACGCCGCCCCAGGGAATCCCGTGCTACACGCCGGTGGCGACCCCGGCCGCCGCCGCGACCAGCCTCGCCATCATCCACGGCGAGCACCGGGTCGTGGTCCACACCCTCGAGGGGCAGGTGAAGCGGGGAACGGTGCGCAGCGTGAACCTCGACGGCGAGGTGCTGGACCTGGAGGTGCTGCCTGGCCAGCCCCCTGAGCGGCTCGCCACCCGCCGGCTGAAGGCAGTGTTCTTCCTGCTCGCCCCCGGCGCCAAGCCGCCCACCACCGAGGGGCAGAAGCTGCGGGTCACCTTCTTCGACGAGCGGCAGGTCGCCGGGTTCGCGCCGGCCTACCGCCCCGAGGACAACGGCTTCTTCATGCTCCCCGCCGACTCCCGGACCAACACCGCCCGCATCTACATCTACCGGGCGGCGGTGAAGAGCATCGCGCGCGGCTGAGACGCGACTCGGGCCGCGCGGCGGCCTTCCATAGTGGGCGGCTCCTCCGCCCTTGCCGAGCCCTGGAGGCGACCATGCGCAGACTCTCCTTCCTCCTGGCGCTGGCGGCGGCTGCGTGTGCCGTCACCGAGCCCCCCACCCCGGTTGATCGCGGGCAGTCCGCGCTGACCGCCACCTTCGAGCAGGCCTCCGCCGAGAGCGGAGTCCCGACCGACCTGCTCCTCGCCGTGGCCTACGTCGAGAGCCGCTTCAGCCAGCGCCCTGGCGAGCCCTCGGTCCTGCGCGGCTTCGGGCTGATGCACCTGCGCGAGGGGGCGACGCTCGACCGGGGCGCCCAGCTGACGGGCGAGAGCGCGTCGGCACTCAAGCGCGAGGCGACGGCAAACGTCCGCGCCGCGGCCCAGGTCCTCGCCGAGCTGGCGCGCTCGGCCGACGGATCCCTGCCCGACCAGCTCACCGGTTGGAGCCCCGCCCTGGAGCGGTACTCCGGCGTGGGCGAGCTGTCCGGCGAGTACGTGCGGCAGGTGTTCCAGGTCCTCCGGCACGGCGTCGAGGGCACCGACGACGTCGGTCTGTCACTCCGCGTGCCAGCTCATCCCGAGGCGGCGCTGACCGAGTTGGGCAACGGCCTGGGCCAGCTCGCCTTCGAGGCGCGTCCCGACTACTCGGGAGCCAAGTGGGTGGGCCCCTCGCCCAACTCCTCGTCGCGGTCGGGCACCAAGATCGACATGATCGTCATCCACACCTGCCAGGGCGGCTTCAGCGGGTGCGTGGGCTGGCTGCTGAACCCCGCCGCCGACGCGTCGGCCCACTACGTGGTCTCGTCCGGCGGGACGATCAACCAGCTCGTGGAGGAGTACCTGAAGGGCTGGCACGCCACCTGTGTGAACCCGCGCAGCGTGGGCATCGAGCACGAGGGGTACGTCAGCGATCCCGGCAAGTGGTACACGGAGGCCATGTACTGCGCGAGCGCCAAGCTCGTGCGCAGCATCTGCGACCGCCACGGCATCCCCTGCGACCGCTCGCACGTCATCGGCCACAAGGAGGCCAACGACAAGTACTGCGGCCCCGGCCACACCGACCCGGGCTCCGGCTGGAACTGGACCAAGTTCATGAGCTACGTCCAGAGCGGCTGTGGCGGGACCGGCACCGGGCGCCTGGTGGGCTACGTGTACAAGAACCCCACCAACGACGCCGCGAGCCGGCTCTCGGGCGCGACGGTGAAGCTGAGCAACGGCAGCACCGCCACCACCAATGCCAGCGGCCTGTACTCCTTCACCGTGGCCCCCGGGACCTACACCGCCACCGCCAGCGCCAGCGGGTACCAGTCCGCGGCGGCCACGCGCGCCGTCGCCGCCGGCGCCGACACCTGGGGCTCCATCGGCCTGGACGCGACCGCGGCGCTCTCGACCGGCCAGTACTACGGCTCGGTCTACGAGGTGAACCCCGGAAACCCCGCCGACCTCTCGAAGAAGCTCCCCGGCGCCACTGTGACGCTGGACACCGGGGAGTCGACCACCGCCCGGCCGACCGACGCCATCTTCAAGTTCGACAACGTCAAGGCCGGC
>CAZAIE010001333.1:0-2172 GCA_964485035.1 uncultured Myxococcaceae bacterium
GTGATCGACCGGGCGGACGACGTGGCCGTCCTGATCGGCGAGGTCGCCGAAGTGGGGCACGTCCTGCTGGGCCACGAGGACGCGATCCATCCAGACCGCCCGCGGGATGTGCTCCCAGAGGCGCCGCAGGACCCGGTAGTCGCCGACCTTGTTCCCGTCCCACGTCGCGTGCGTCAGGTGCTTGGTGTGAAAGCAGGCACCGCTGGTGTTGATGTCGCACTCGGTCGGCTCGCGACCAAAGCTGCGCTGGGGGATGACGGTGTTCCACTCCGGGAACCAGACCTTCCAGAGGTACATCACGTCGGGGTCCGAGCCGTCCTGCTCGATCTGCGCGGCGAGGTCCGAGAGCGCCCACGGCGAGGTGAAGACGTCGTCGTCGTCGAGGAAGACCACCCAGCCCGGCTGGACCTCGCGGTACAGCTCGTTGAAGTAGAGGTTGAACGGGAAGGTGCCTTGCTCTGGCCCCGCGCGCTCGACCCGGACGGTGGGCAGGCCCTCGACCGCCTCGACGCACCGGTCCGAGTCGATGGTCACGATCTGCCGGACGTGGGGATACAGCTGGGACACGACGCTCTGGCGGCAGGTGGCGAAGTAGCGGGGACGGCTGACGCGGGTGAGCAAGTTGAAGAGCGGCGCGGGCATTGGTCCGAGAGTAGATGCGGGCGCCAGGGCTGGCCAGGAATTCCCGCCCCTGGAGCCAGCCCCCTGCCTCCCTGTAGAGTCGGGCCTTTCGCACTTCCGAGGCGCCATGTCCCCCACTCCCGCCGGCCAGCCCTTCCGCGTCCTCCTCGTGGACGACAGCTCCATCGCCCGCGACATGCTCCGCGCGAGCCTGGGCGAGGTGCTGCAGGCGGAGGGCCGCGGCCACTTCGAGCTGGTGGACCTGAACGACGGCCGCGCGGTCCTCGACCGCCTCGCCAAGGAGCGCTTCGATCTCCTGCTCCTCGACTGGGTGCTGCCCAAGTTCAGCGGCGCCGAGGTGCTCAAGCAGGTGCGCTCCGACGCGCGCTTCGCCCGCCTGCCGGTGGTGGTGGTGAGCACCGCGCCCGACGAGGCCCGCGTGCAGGCCCTGGCGCTGGGCGCGACCGCGTTCGTCTCCAAGCCGGTGATCAACTCGCGGCTGACCGAGGCGCTGCACGCGACGCTCGCCGCGAAGGGCTGAGCGCCAGGACTCGACGTTGGATGTCACCTGAGCACGAAGCGCCCAGTCCGCTTCAGCGGACTTGATCCGGGCTTGGTCCGTCCCAGCTGGAGACGGGGGATTCATCCCCCGGGTCCACGCCTCGTCGCTGTTCACGTTCCGTCAAGTTGGAGCAGGATGGGCGGCGAGGTGCCGCCATGAACCGACTCCCCTTCCGCCTGGTCTCGCTGACCGCGCTGGCCGCGCTGCTCTTCGCCGGCTGCCACTGCGGAGGCGCGCCCGAGGACGTGCTCGAGCAGTGCACCGGGACGCTGGAGCTGCCTCCCTCGGTGGCCACCGACATCCTCTTCGTCATCGACGACTCCGGCTCGATGAAGGAGGAGCAGCAGAAGGTGGTGGACCAGCTCCAGACCTTCGTCGCGAACCTCACCCGCGCGCCGGTGCGCAACGACTTCCAGCTCGCGGTGGTGACCACCGGGGTGACCCTGGCCACCCAGTCCTGCGCGGGCGCGAGCCGCGAGTGCCGCGCGCTCGACGACCAGGCCGGGCGCCTGCAGCGGGGCAAGGACCTCTCCGGGCAGGTGCTCGATCCCGCGAGCCCGCTCATCCTGAAGCCCGGCGGCGACACCGACGCCTTCCTCGCCCAGGCCCGGCGTCTCTTGGGACAGGGCACCTCCGGCTCGGGCCAGGAGATGGGCCTCGAGGCGATGCGCCGTGCGCTCTCCGAGCCGCTGCTCTCCGGTCCCAACCAGGGGCTCCTGCGTCCCGGCGCGCGGCTCTTGGTGGTCATCGTCTCCGACGAAGACGACTGCTCCGACCCGCGCGCCTGCAGCGACGTGCAGGTGCGGGTCTCCGGGTCCTGCGGGGCGGTGTGCAGCGCCCAGACCGACTGCACCGGCGAGGCGGAGTACTGCCTCCTCGTCCACCCGAGCGATCCCTCGCGGGGCCGCGCCTGCTCCCTGAACGCCTGCGAGACCGCGGCCGGCCGCGCGAAGCTGGAGCCAGTCGCGAACTACGTGGCCTTCCTGCAG
>CAZAIE010001334.1:0-2170 GCA_964485035.1 uncultured Myxococcaceae bacterium
GCTCAACGAGCACCGCGTGCTGGAGCGAGGGGCGGCGCGGCTGGTGATCGGCGGGGTCACGGACCACGACGGCGGCGCCTACGTCAGCGGCCACGCCTCGAGCCCCGCGGCGGCGTTTGCCGGAGCGCCCGAGGGCGCCCCGCGGCTCTTGCTCGCGCACCAGCCGAGGACCGCGCTGCAGGCCAAGGGTCTGGGCGTGGAGCTGCAGCTCTCGGGGCACACGCACGGCGGGCAGTTCTTCCCCTGGAAGTACCTCGTGCTGCTGCAGCAGCCGGTGCTGGCGGGGCTCGCGCGCATCGGTGAGGTGCGGGTGTACACGCACCGCGGGACGGGCTTCTGGGGTCCCCCGGTGAGGCTCGGGGCGCCGCCGGAGATCGCGGAGATCACGCTGACGCGAGGGTGAGCCATCAGCTCAGCAGCACCACCATCGCCCCGGCGAGGCACGCTGCCCCGCCCACGACGCGCCGCAGGCTCAGGTGCTCGTGCAGCACGAACCGCGCGAGCACCAGCGTGAACACCACCGAGAGCTGGTTCAGCACCGACGCCACCGAGGCGGAGGTGTACTTCACGCCGCCGAGCCAGAGGAGCATCGACACGTAGGTCCCGAGCAGGGCCGCAGGCACCAGGTGCCGCCACACGGGCTGGGGCACGAACACCCGGAGAATCTCCCACCGGTCGCGCCGGAACAGCACCCACGGCAGCAGCACCGCCGACCCGGCCGCGAGCCGCATGAAGGTGGTCTCCACCAGCTCCGAGCGGTCGAGCACCGGCTTCGCGAGCACCACGGCGAACGCCATGATCGCGATGGACGAGAGCCCCAGCAGCACCGCCCCGGTGTGCTCGCGCGCCACCCGGCTCGCCTCGCGCAGTTCCGCGCCTCCGGTGGTCGCCGCGAACAGCCCGCCCACGACCAGCGCCGCGCCCACGAGGAACCCCGGGCTGAGGGTCTCGTTCAGCATCACCACCGAGAACAGCGCCACCAGCGGCGCGTACACGCAGTCGAGGATGGCCATCATCCCCGCGCCCAGTCGCCGCAACGATTCCAGGAAGAGGGTGTCGGCGACCGCGAGGCCCAGCACCCCGCTGGCCACGATGCGGGCCCAGTCCTCCGGCGATCGATCGGCGGGGATGCGGCTGCCCAGCGCGAGCATGGTCAGCCCGAGCAGGACCGTGGCCGAGAGGTTCTTGAAGAGGTTGACCGAGATGGCGGAGGCCTTCTCGGACCGCTTGAAGAGGATGACGCTGATGCCCCAGGCCAGGGCGCAGCCCAGCGAGAGCGCCTCGCCGATCACGACGGGAGCATTCCCGCCTGGCGGAACCAGGCCACGGTGTCGGCCATGGTCTCCCCGAGCGGCCGGGCGCGATACCCCAGCTCCTGCTCCGCCTTGGTGTGGCGGATGTCGTGGTGGCAGGTGGCCAGGGTCTCCATCGACTCCAGCGTGAACAGCGGCCGCGTCCCCTTCAGCCGCGCCGCGGCCATGGAGAACGGCGCGCCGACCTTGGCCAGCCACATGGGCACCACCAGCCGGGGACGGCGGACGCCGGACGCCCGGGCCAGGGCCTCGGCCAGCTCGATCAGCGTGTGCCAGTGCCCGCCCAGGAGGTACCGCTCGCCCTTGCGCCCCTGCTTCGCCGCGGCCAGCGCCCCCGCGGCCACGTCGCGCACGTCCACGAAGTCGAAGCCGGCGTGCATCAGCCCCGGAAGCCTCCCGCGCGAGAGCAGCAGCGCGACCTCGCCCAGCGCGGAGGGCTTGTAGTCCAGCGGCCCGACCACCGCGGTGGGGTTCACGATGACCGCGTCCAGCCCCCGCTGCTCGACTGCCTCGCGGACCACGCGCTCGCCAGCGGCCTTGGTCCGGTCGTAGGTGAGGCAGGGGCCCTTCCCGTCGTCCGCGGGCGGCCGGGTCTCGTCGAGCGGCCGGTCCCAGGGGTTGTGCTGCAGCGCGTGGATGGACGAGAAGTGCACCAGCCGCCGCACGCCCTGCGCGAGGCACGCGTCGACGACGTTGCGCGTCCCATCGACGTTGGTGCGCCACACCGAGCCGTCGGGGTCCTTGTTCACGGTGATGCGCGCCGCGAGGTGGAAGACCACCTCGGCGCCGGCGAAGGCTGTGGCCAGCCGCCCGTGGTCGCGCACATCGCCCAGGGTGTGTTCGACACCGTGGGGGTC
>CAZAIE010001335.1:0-2168 GCA_964485035.1 uncultured Myxococcaceae bacterium
GTCGCGACCTGGGCGGCGCTGAAGAACGACGGCCCCGCGAGCAGCGCGGTGGTCATCGGGTCGCTCTGATGGCCAGCCTGCTGCTCACCGTGGTCGCCGGTCTGGGGCTCGTCGCGAGCGCGTTCCTGGGCGTGCTCATGCACACCTTCGCCAGCGACGATCCACACGGACGCCCGCGGCACCGCCTGGCGATTGGCCTGGGAGTGTTCGCGGCGAGCGCGCTGGTCACCTGCGCGCTGCCGCTGTGGGTCGCCTGGCGCTGACGGCGTGGCCTACCGGCGCTTCTTCCACTGACCGAAGCGGCGGACTCCGCCCTGGCCGGGACGAGCCGGGGCCGGGTGCTGGTCGCGCTTGTGGGACGTCTCGGCCGACGAGTCCGAGCCGGCCTGCCGCCCGGGCTTGGGGTGGGTGCGCGCGCGGCGGCCGGTGCCCGTGCCCGCGGGCTTCTCCGCGCGCTTGGCCATCGCCTCCTGGTAGGCCGGCGAGTCGCGGGGGATCTTCGCCTCGGGCACCGGGGTGCGGGTGAGCTTCTCGATGTCCTTGAGCAGCGGCCGCTCGTCCGGCGAGCAGAACGCCGAGGCCTTGCCGCTGGCCGAGGCGCGGGCGGTGCGCCCCACCCGGTGCACGTAGTCCTCGGGCACGTCGGGCAGGTCGTAGTTCACCACGTGGCCGATATCCGCGACGTCGATGCCGCGCGCGGCGATGTCGGTGGCGACCAGGACGCGGTACTTGCCCTTCTTGAAGCCCTCCAGCGCGGTGCGCCGTTGGCCCTGCGAACGGTCCGCGTGGATGCGCGCCGAGTCGAACCCTGCGTGGTCCAGGGCGAGGCTGACGCGGTCCGCGCGGCGGCGGGTGCGGGTGAAGACCAGCGTGCTGAGCTGGTCCTCGGCGAGCAGCGCCAGCAAGAGCGCGGTCTTCTCCAGCTGCGGGACGAAGAACACCCGCTGCGTCGCGCGCGCGGCCACGGTGCCGCTGCGGCTCACCTCGACCTTCTCGGGGTTCTTCAGGTGCCGCTTGGCGAAGTCCGCGACCTCGCCGGCCATGGTGGCCGAGAAGAGCATCGTCTGCCGCTGCTTGGGCAGCCGCGCGAGGATGCGCTCGAGCTGGGGCTTGAAGCCCATGTCCAGCATCCGGTCGGCCTCGTCGAGCACCAGGACCTCGATGCCGTCGAGGCGCGCGGTGCCGGAGTCGAGGTGGTCGTTGAGGCGGCCGGGCGTGGCCACGATGACCTCGTGGCCCTCGCGCAGCGCACGGATCTGCGGGGCCATGCCCACCCCGCCGATGACCGTCGCCCCGCGCACGCCGCGGGTCTTGCCGAACATGTGGAGGTGGTCGCCGATCTGGATGGCCAACTCGCGGGTGGGGGCGAGCACCAGGGCGCGCGTGCCCTTCTTGCCCTCCAGCCGCTCGACGATGGGGAGCACGAACGCCGCGGTCTTGCCGGTGCCGGTCGCGGCGCAGCCCACCACGTCTCGGCCTGCGAGCGCGGCGGGGATGCAAAGGGCTTGGACGGGAGTGGGGGTGTGGAAGTGGGCCTGCTCGAGCGAGGTGAGGGCCTTGGCCGAGAGGCCGAGGTTGGAGAACGACTTGGTCTGCGTGGTCACGAGTCCATCCAGGAAAGCCCCCAACCCCGGGCCAATCCCTGGAGTCCGGCGGCAGTGTACTCACTTGTGACCACATGGCCAGGGCGCAAGTGAGGGTCCTGTCAGGAAATTCAGGAGGTTAGGTTCAAGGCCTCGGGATTGCTGTGGTTTCTGGAGAGCCTGGCACTCGCCCACCCCCGGAAGAAAAGGCCTGGCACTTCAAGTCAGTTCCCAGGCTTGGTGCCACGACTACTCGATAGCCCAACGTTTTCAAGGCGTTGTGCCTATCTCTGGCGTCGTGTTCCAGACTGGGGTCACCCCGCGCGAACTTGAGGTATCTTGCACGCCGCTTCGCTGGCCAGGGTGGCCCGTGGGGCAGAACCAGCGGGCGCCGCGCGCGCCGAGGGAAGCCAGAAATGACCGTCCAGAACATCGTCGTCGCGGGCAAGAGCGGCGCCGGCAAGCAGCCGCGCATCGACGTCCTCGTGCAGACCTATGGGCTCAAGCAGCTCTCCACCGGAAACATCTTCCGCGAGTACCTGGGCAGCTGGTCCAAGGTGAAGGCTGGGGTCAAGACCGACGGGC
>CAZAIE010001336.1:0-2163 GCA_964485035.1 uncultured Myxococcaceae bacterium
ATGCAGGACCTGCAGCACGCGGTCTCGCTGGGCTCCTTCCTCCGCGCGCTGCACCGCTGGACCGCCCACGGCATGGTCGCCACCGTCGCGCTCCACCTCCTGCGCGTCGCGGCGATGGGCGCCTACCGCGGCCGGGTGCTGAACTGGCTCTTCGGCCTGGGGCTCTTCGCGCTCACGCTGCTCCTGGCCTTCACCGGCTACCTGCTGCCCTGGGACCAGCTCTCGTACTGGGCGGTGAACGTCGCCGCCTCGATGCTCGACCACGTCCCTGCCATCGGCGCCTGGGTGAAGCAGCTGGCGCTGGGAGGGGACGCGGTCGGTCAGCCGACGCTCACCCGCTTCTACATGCTGCACGTCGCGCTGCTCCCGGCCGTGCTCTTTGGCCTCGTGGCGCTGCACCTCTGGCGCGTGCGCAAGGACGGCGGGCTCGCGGGCGGAGGCGAGCCGACGGTCCCCGCCTGGCCGCACCTCGTGCACCGCGAGCTGGCCGTGGCCCTGGCCGTGACGGGTGCCTTCGCCGCCGCCTCGCTGCTCTTCGCCGCGCCGCTGGGCGCGCCGCCCGACTTCCACGCGCCCTCGAACCCGGAGAAGGCCCCCTGGTACTTCCTGGGGGTGCAGGAGATGGTGAGCTACTCCGCGCCGGTGGGTGGGTTCGTCTTCCCGCTCTTCCTCACCGTCCTGCTCGTGCTGCTGCCGTTCCTGGAGCGCGAGGAGGAGGCGACCGGGCGCTGGCTGGGCCCCACCCTGCTGCGCGACTCGACGCTGCTCTCGGCGGGCGTCGCGCTGGTGGCCTTCGTGGTCCTCGAGGCCTTCTTCCTGCACGCATCGCCGGCGGCGACGGCGCTGGGCCGCGACCTCTTGAACCCCGCAACGGCGATGCTCGTCCTCTCCGTCCTGGCGTTCTTCCTCGCGGGCGTCCTCACCCGCTCTACGCGCGGCGCCTTCCTGGCGGCGCTGGCGGTGCTGGCAATCGCGCTGGTGGGCTTCACGGTGATGGGCCTGTGCCGAGGACCGAACTGGGTCTTCTACTGGCCCTGGGAGGCATGGCCCGTTGGCGCTTGATCTGCCCCTCGACGCGCATCGCGTCCGGCTCGCGGTGCTGGTCACTTCGCTGGCCACGCTGGCCGTGCTCGCGGCTGCCGGCGTGCACGCGCTCACCCCCGGCTGGCGTCGGCACCAGCGGGACTTCGTGGCCTCGGGCGCGGTCGAGAAGTCCCGCGAGCTGGGTGTGCTGCAGCGCTCCACCTGCACTGGCGAGGTCGACCGCTGCGCGACCTGCCACCTCGGCGCCGAGCGCGCCGATCTCGCCGATCCCAGAGTCCCCCAGCCGCTGCGCGGCCACTCGCTCCCGCTCGGCGCACACACTGCCGCCGGGGTGGGCTGCGCGGACTGCCACGGTGGGAGCGGCCGCGCGCTGGATCCCGTCGCGGCGCACGCCTTCCCCGGAACCAGCCAGCCCGACCCGCTGATGAAGGGCCCCCACCTGCAGGCCGCGTGCGCCCGCTGCCACGTACCCGGCGAGACCAAGGGGATGGAGCGGCTGGTGCACGGCACCCAGGTCTTCGCGCAGTACGGCTGCGCCATCTGCCACCCGCTCTCCGGTGACGGGCGCGGTGGCTGGGACTTCGGGCCGGACCTGCGCGCCACCGCGCGGCGGAGCGTCCAGTTCCTCGAGACCAGCCTCAAGGAGCCCACCGCGGACTTCCCCGACTCGACGATGCCCTCCTTCCGCACCATCGCCGCCGCCGACCCCACGGCCTTCACCGACCTGCTGGTCTTCCTCCAGAGCCTGCCTCTCTCGCGGCCGGAGCGGTGCAACGTGCGCGGGCGGAGCCAGCCGCTCGCGGACCTTTCGTGCGCCTCCTGCCACGCGGGACCGAAGGGAACGGCCTCGGGGCGGCTGCAGCATCGCTGCGCCTACCTGATCGACCGCAAGGACCAGCTGCGCTGCGGGGGCTGCCACGCCGAGGTCCCCCAGGCGACGGGCCGCGGCTGTCCGGTGGAGCGCGAACACCGCGGCGCCTGCGCCGCCTGCCACGACCCGGGGAGCCAGCGATGAAGTGCACGCGTCGTCAGGTCCTGGTCGGCTTCTTCGGGCTCGCCGCCGGCGGAGGGATCGCCGCGAGGTTCGCGTCCCGGCCCCGCACCGCGCCGCCCGCCCCC